>SZOV01000110.1 GCA_030263375.1 Deltaproteobacteria bacterium PRO3 | reverse complement strand
AATATCAAGCGATCGCTTCGAGGCCGCGCTAGGGCGGGAACTGCCGGATCACCCGGCCCTCCAGCGCGTCCACCCAGAGCCAGCGCCAGGTCTCGAGGCGGTCGCCCAGGTCGAAGGCGAGCTGGATCTCGTAGACGGGGTCCACGCGGCAGGGACGGGATCGAATCAGCAAGAGGGGGACCGGGCTGCGCCAGAATTCCGCCAGCTCGGGCCTCGCGCGCAGGAGCTTTTCGATCTTGGCCTCGTCGAGCAGCTTCACGGCGCGCTCCGGTCGTAACGGGTCAGTCCGTAGGTCTCGATGAGCTGGATCACCTTGTCCGCGTAGCGCGGGTCGGTGGCGTACTTGTATCTGCCGGATTGCAAGGCGCGGACGAAGTCGCGGGCGTTGCTCTTGTGGTTCATGGCATGGCGCAGGTGGCGTCCCTCGGCGATGACGCGGGCGTGGTCGAGGAAGCTCTCCAAGGGGTCGTGGTAGCGGCGGAATTTCGCGTGGGTTCGTACCGGGGCCCCGTCGCGGAACTCGCGCGTGGCGAGGCGCTGCGAGCCCGCGGGCCCCGTTCCCTTGATTCCGAAGAAATTGTGGCCCGGCGCATGGTGTCCCCAGCCGGATTCGAGCGCCGCCTGGGCCAGGGAGACCGAGGCGGGGACGCCGGTCAGCGCCTGCGCGGCGAGGGCGTGCGGCAGCATCCGCTGAAAAAATTCCCGTTGGCGGGCGCCGGCCGAGAGTCTAGTCGTCGAGACGGATGGCGGGGCCTGCCCTGTCCGCGGGCCCGGCCGGGGCGCGGGCGGGAGATAGAATTGAAATTCCGGGGCGAGGCGGAGTTGCCGATCCGTTTCGGTGTCGAGGCGAAAGTTCATGCCTCGAAAAAAAGCAAGGCGCGGGCCAAGGCCGGGGTCGCTTAATTTGCAACAGGCGGCGGGAATGATTCGATGTTCGGACTCCGGCGTCCGGAATGCGGTCGATTTTGAGGCACGAAGGCTTTGAAAGTGGCGCCCCCGGCATGAATCGAACATGCGACCAACGGTTTAGGAAACCGCTGCTCTATCCACTGAGCTACGGGGGCGGGTGGAAGAGGGGATTTAACGAAGGAGCCGGGGGCTGTCGATCGGAAAATCTTTTCTTTTTTCGCGGAAGCAGAAAAAAAATAGCTCCGACTTCGTTTTGCTGCCGACCGCGGCCTCGCCGCGAGCCGGATTTTTCCCCATTCCGAGATCCACCCGCAGATCCGCCGTCCGAGAGGCTTTGCGCTGAATCCTGTGCAAAATAACCAAGTGGTTACTTCATGGGACGGGCCCTCGGAATTCGGCAAATTTCCTCGCCAAAGTTAAGGGTTGACCGCCTCGGCGCTCCGCTGGTATTTTTAAAGTAATTTTAGGGGGTTAAGGGATCTGGAGAATTTTTCCGTAAAGGGGGGATAAGCGATGAATAAATCCGAGTTGATCGAAATCATTTCGGAAAAAGGCAATATCCCGAAAAAGCGAGCGGAAGAAGTCGTCAATCTCGTCTTCGATTCGATGACCGAGGCCCTCGTCAAGGGAGATCGTATTGAAATTCGCGGCTTTGGCAGCTTCGTCAACCGCGATTACGGCTCCTACACCGGTCGGAACCCCCGCACCGGCGAGTCCATCCAGGTCCAGCCCAAAAAACTTCCCTTCTTCAAGGTGGGAAAAGAGCTGAAAGAAAGGGTCGACGGCAAACCCGCGGCCCCCTCCGGCTCCTCCTCGTCCGGTTCGGACGTCTCGCGTGGCGGCGAGGCGGCCGTTCATCCCGCTTCGCATTGACCGTCGCCTCGGGCTGGTATTCGCCTTGCAGTTAACCGCCTCTCATGAGGCCGGAATCTCTTACCTACAATACACTTGTGGAGTTTCTCTCGCGTGTCGACGGCTTGGGCCGAAAGACGGCTTGGCGCCTTGCGGAACGCTTCCGCGATTGGGAGCGCTTTCAAAGAGAGGGCCCGGAACTGCTCCGGGGCGGGTCGTCCTTTCTCCCGGAAGAGGCGAGTCGCGCTTTGGCGGCGGCCCTGAAAGACGCCCCCGCCTTCGTTCCCAGCCCTAATTTCATCTCCTTTCAAGACCCGCGCTACCCGAGCCGGCTCCACGAGCTCTACGACCCGCCCTGCGGCCTGTATTTCCGGGGAGATTGGGAAATATTCGCAAGGGCCCGTCCCTGGGTGGCCTTGGTGGGCACCCGCCGCGCCTCGCGCTACGCCCTGGAGATATGCGGTCGCCTCGTCGCCGAGATGAAGGGCTTCGATCCGGTGATCGTCAGCGGCCTTGCCCTGGGCGTCGACGGCATGGCCCATCGGGCCGCCCTGGGCCATGGTCTGAAGACGGTCGCCGTCCTCGGTTCCGGCCTCGCCGATATCTACCCGGCCCGGCATCGCGAACTGGCCCGCAGGATTCTTCAAGAAGGCGGGCTCCTGCTCTCGGAGACGCCGCCGGACCGCGCCGTGGAACCCTGGCATTTTCCTAAGCGCAACCGCCTCATCGCCGCCCTTTGCGACGCGGTGGTGGTCGTCGAGGCCCCCGAGAAGAGCGGGGCGTTGCTCACCGCGGACTTTGGCCTCGACCTGGGCCGGGAGATCTACGCCGTGCCCGGATCGATCGAGGACGGCCGCAACCGGGGCGCCCATCGCCTGATCCAAGAGGGGGCCAAACTCTTGTTGGAGGGGCGGGAGATCTTTGTGGACCTGGGCTTCGCCGAACCGCGAAAGGCGGAGGATAGTGCGGCCGAAGGGGGGACTGGTTTGGGGGCGTCTCAGCCGGATCCTCCGCCGGGCCCCCTCCGCGGCCCCGAACGTAAGTTATTGGAAATAATCGCTTTTGAGCCAAGTCACATTGACAAAATCACGGACTTAAGCCATTTACCCAACCCCCAGGTGGCGGGCCTGCTGATGCAGCTTTGCCTGAAGGGCTTGGCCGAGGAATTGCCCGGCTCTTATTTTCAATTGCGAGCCCTCGGCCGGGATTTGTTGTCAAATCCCGAGTGAAAACAATAGAATGACCTGACCGCATCCGGGAGTCGTTTTATGGCAAAAAATTTAGTCATCGTGGAGTCGCCCGCCAAGGCCAAGACCATCGAGAAATACCTCGGCAAGGATTTCACCGTGAAGGCCTCGGTGGGCCACATCATGGACCTTCCGACCTCCAAGCTGGGGGTCGACATCGAGAAGGACTTCCAGCCCACCTACGTCGTCATCAAGGGTAAGAAAAAAGTCTTGGACGAGATCACCAAGAGCGCCGAGAAGGCCGACCAGGTCTTCCTGGCCACCGACCCCGACCGCGAGGGGGAGGCGATCGCCTGGCACATCGCCAACGAGATCAAGGGTCTCGGCGGCAAGAAGAAAAAGGGAGAGGGCCGCGTCGTCCACCGGGTCCTGTTCAACGAGATCACCAAAAAGGCGGTGCAGCAGGCCATCCAGAAGCCGGTCGAGCTCGACCCGCATCTCTTCGACGCCCAGCAGGCCCGCCGCATCCTCGACCGCCTGGTCGGCTACAAGATCAGCCCCATCCTCTGGGAGAAGGTGAAGCGCGGGCTTTCCGCGGGCCGCGTGCAATCGGTCGCCGTGCGCATCATCTGCGAGCGCGAGAAAGAGATCGCTGCCTTCGTCCCGGTCGAATATTGGTCGCTGACCGCCAACCTCGAGGGCTCGCTGCCGCCCGCCTTCCAAGCCAAGCTGGCCCAGGTCGACGGCGAGAAGACCGAGTTGGGCAACGAGGCGGTGGTAACCGCGCTGCGCGCCAAGATCGAAGGCGCGCCCTTCGTCCTTAAAGAGGTCGTCCGCCGCGAGCGCAAGCGCATGCCCTATGCGCCCTTCGTCACCAGCAAGCTGCAGCAAGAGGCCGCCCGCAAGCTGGGCTTCACCGCCAAGAAGACCATGACTTTGGCGCAGAAGCTCTATGAGGGCGTCGAGCTGGAAGGCGGCGAGCTGGTCGGTTTGATCACCTACATGCGCACCGACTCGACCCGGCTCTCCGACGACGCGGTCGCCCAGGTGCGGGAATACATTTCGCAAAAGTACGGCGCGGCCTTCCTGCCGCCCCAACCCTGGGTCTACAAAAGCAAAAAGGCTGCCCAGGACGCCCACGAGGCCATCCGCCCCACCTCCATCGAGTACGAGCCGACGCGGGTGAAGGCTTTCCTCGAGCGCGACATGTTCCGCCTCTACGAGCTGATCTGGAAGCGCTTCGTCGCTTGCCAGATGAGCCAGGCGGTCTACGACCAGACCACCTTCAATATCGTTGCGGGGCCGGCCCTGTTCCGCGCCACGGGTTCCATCCTCAAGTTCGCCGGTTTCACGCAAGTCTATATGGAAGGACACGACGAGGCGGACGTCGTCCCCGAAGAGGAAGAAGAGTCCTCACAGCTGCCCGATCTGAAGGAGGGCGAGACCCTCAATCTGCTCGGCCTGGAGGGCAAGCAGCACTTCACCCAGCCGCCGCCGCGCTTTACCGAGGCGTCGCTGGTCAAAGAGCTGGAAGAAAAGGGCATCGGCCGCCCCTCGACCTACGCCTCGATCTTAAGCGTCATTCAGGATAAGAAGTATTGCGAGAAACTCGAGGGCAAGTTCCACCCGACCCAATTGGGGACCATCGTCAACGACCTGCTCACCGCGCATTTCCCCAAGATCCTCAACATCGAGTTCACCGCCAAGATGGAGGAGGAGCTTGACGAGGTGGAAGAGGGCAAGCGCACCTGGGTCGCGACTTTGCAGGATTTCTACCAACCCTTCGCCGAGACCCTCGAGAAGGCCAAGGTCGACATGAAGGACCTGAAGCGCCAGGAGATCGCCACGGATCTAAGCTGCGAGAAGTGCGGCAAGCCGATGGTGGTGAAGTGGGGACGCCACGGAGAGTTCCTCGCCTGCAGCGGCTATCCCGAGTGCAAGAACACCAAAGAGGTGCAGCGCGCCGCCGGCGGGGCCTACCAGGCCGCGGCCGAGAAGACCACCGACGAGGTCTGCGAGAAGTGCGGGGCCGCGATGGTCTTCAAGCGCGGGCGCTTCGGCGAGTTTCTGGCTTGCAGCCGCTACCCCGAGTGCAAGTCCACCAAGGCGATCCCGATCGGCGTCGACTGTCCGGAGTGCGGCAAGCCGCTGAGCGAGCGCAAGACCAAGCGCGGCAAGTCCTTCTTCGGCTGCACCGGCTATCCCAACTGCAAGTTCGCGCTTTGGGACCGGCCCATCCCCGAGCCTTGTCCCAACGGCGACTCGAAGTTCCTTTTGCAGAAATACAGCAAGAAAGACGGCAACCGCGTCGCCTGCCCCAACAAAGAGTGCGGCTATACGCGCAACCTGGAGACCCCCGCCGCCGCGGCGGGGGGAGAGGGTTAATTTTTAATGCTCTCCGTTCCCAATCCGCTCGCTTTTTCGAAAAGTTATGGTGACGGGGAAATCTTTTTTAATTTTTCGGCGGCGAGTCGTCTCACTTCCGGAAACTTGTCTTGAAGCGCATCTTGAAAAATCTTTTCCCATGAGGGGTCTGCGGGAATGAGTTTTACGGCTCGGACGCGAGTGGTTTCGTCGTCAATAGCCATAGCATCGACGAGCCAGCTTCGCAATTTCGGCATATCCCTAACATACCTCGCCAAGTCTTCTTCGATCTGAGTTTGAACGGCTGGATCGAGGCTTTTAAAGCCTAAGAGGATGAAAAAAGCTTCTTGGTCCTCTTTGAGAAGCCTGTCGAAGAGTCGTCCGGCCGCGGCAAGTTGAGCCAAAGGTTCGGGGTCTTGTAGCGCCGAACAATAATCAGAGCTTCCGGAACTCGGCCATTCCGCCAAAAGTTTCTGAAAGGACGAAGGTGCTAAAGGATCTTTCCCATCTTTCGTAAAGACCTTTCCGTTAAAAACTTGATCGCGCATAAAGGTCCAAGCCAAGGCCCCCGCCGCTTTCATTATTTCTGGGGTAGAGGGGCTTTCCAAATAATTTCGAAAAGTGTCCGCTCCTAAATAATAGGAAAAGAAGGCCGATGCGAAGGCTTCGCCTTCGTTCGAGTAGGGGTGGCCGGGCGAATCTGGGCTGCAGGGAATATAGTTTGAGTCGTCGATGATTTCGTAATTCTTCCCGGGGAGAAGGGCTTCAAAAACCCTGCTCCACGATGAGTTTCCCTTGAATCGCGACGAGTGGACGGCGTGACCCATTTCGTGAACGAGGGTCGGTAAGTAACCGGGGTAAATATCCGCGGGGTGGAGGAGGAGGGAGTGGAGCTCCCCGCAGGCTTTATTTTTGGGATTTTGGGAACAGTATTCGGAAGCGCGTCCAGTCCACCGTGCGAAACGAACCGGTGTCGCGGGATATTCATTAAGCTCTTGAAAAACGGATTCCAGCAGTTGTTTCGTGGCGGAAGCCATGCCCTTTGGAAACTCCAAAATCATATCATAAGGGCCGTGGACGGAGGTCATGACCCGCCGTTTTAGGGGAACTTCCGACTCTCCAGGCTCAGGCAATGCCGGCATTACCGCCGAACGAGACGCGGTATCGGCCTCGAGTGGGTTGTTCCAAGGAATGCCAGGTAGTTTTGGACCTTTATTGAACAATTCTTTCGTATGGAAACCTCCTACCGGGGCCCCGGAGCAAAGCTTCTGCCAACGTGTTTGCCATAGGTCCTTAGAATAAGCTGTAGGATATGTTTCGGAGTTGAGGCAGGGAGGGGGTGTTTCCGGCTTTTTGGGACCAGGAGGAGATTTTCGTTTCTTGGTTGAAGCGCCGCAGGCCCCTAGAAACAGGACGGCGCTCCCCAGGATAATGAGCGGTAGCATCTTAATTTGCCGTCGCGCGAGAGCGCGGTTGGAGTTTTGCGATCATTAGTCGGAGGTGAAGTGGCAAGAAAGTGGAAGAAGAAAGCCCCCTCCTTCCGGAGGGGGCTTTTTGGCTAGAAATCAGGGTCGCCTTGTTTCTTTTTAGGTGGCGGAGGAGGAGGATTGTCCTTCTTCGGCGTCTGAGGAGGAGGATTGTCCTTCTTCGGAGCCGGCTTCTTGCCGCCGCCCGTGTCGTCCTTCGGCTCGCCCTCGGGGGGCGGCTTGTTGGGATCGACTGCAACCGATTTGCCGTCCGGGATCTGGTTGATCGGGGCGGAGGTGAGCTCACCCTTGACCCGGATGATGACGCGGCGGTTCTTGGTTTGGGCGGTCTGGATCTGTTTGTAATCGCCCTTTTCCGGAACGGCCAGGCGCTCTTCGCCGTAGCCGATCGAGTCGAGGCGAGTTTCGGCGACCCCGAAGCCGACCAGGAGTAGCTTGACCCACTTGGCCCGACGCTCGGAAAGGGCCTGGTTGTCGGCGTTGGAGCCTTGCGAGTCGGTGTGACCCTCGATGGTCCAGGTGACCTTCTTCATCCAGTCGTACTTGGCCTTATCCTCGTTGGGATCGACCTTGTCGTACTTCGTGGCGGAAGGAGCCTTGAGACCGTTCATCTTGTCGGCGATGTCCTTCATGTTTTCGAGCTCGAACTCGGTGAGGGCGAAGACCGGTTTGGCGATCTTCTTCAACTCCGAATCGTTGGGATCCAGGGTTTTGCCGGCGTTCTTCTTCACGTACTCCTCGAGGCGTTTGACGTCGGCGTCCGTCGGCTTCGCGAGGGCGAAGTTCGGCTGGACGATGTCCAAGGTGAAGCCGTGGATCCGCTCGATAACTTCGATGTTCTTGCCGAGGAGATCTTTCAGGGCGTCGACCAGAACCGCAGTGTCGAACTTTTGGTGCAGGCCCTCGTTGCGACGCGTGAGCTTCAGCTCCTCCTCGTGCAGGCGCTCCACCCACAAGTCGATTTCTTTGCAATCCAGGTCCTTCACGTTGGGAGGAAGCTCGGTCGGAACGGGGTCGCCGGTGACCTGGGCCCAGAAGTCGTACCCCGTGGGATACTTTTTCTCGGCGTCGGTCTTGGCAGTGGCGAGGGTTTCCGGCTTGAGGTCCTTGACGGATTTGACGATTTCAGCGTCGATCTCCGCTTCGGACTTTTTGCCTTCCTTCTTCGCGAAATAGGCCTTTTTCAGGGCTTCACGAACCTGCTTCTCATCGGCTCCGCCCTTTACCAAGGCCAGGCGAACCTGACGGTAGAAGAGGGCATCGCGAATGTTGGCAGTGGTCAGCGGATCGGATCCCGTTTCGAGGAAGGTCTTCAGCTCATCCAAGTCGGCTTTGACCTTGGTGTTGTCAGCGCGGAGCTGGGCGATGCTGTCGACGTAGGAGTCGATCGAGCGCTTGGCGCCGTCGCACTTTTCTTCGTACTTGGTTTCGACCATCTTTTTGGTCGAGGGACGGAAGGTCAGCAATCCGCCCAGCGCCCAGCCGGCGTTGTTGAAGTCGCCGCCGTAGATGGCGTTGGTCTGGGCGAAGAAGTCGGCGCCGATGTGGACGTTGCCGACGTTGAAGCCGACGACGTTGACGTCCGCGCCGACCGCCGTGCCGAAGCCGCTTTGCTTATGCAGCTGGAAGCCGCCGTCGACGTTGGTGGTGCCCCAGCCGTAGCCGAGGATGCCGTAGATGCCGAGGCTGGCCGGACCGACCAGGACGCCGCCGAGACCGTCGCCGTAGGCGCGCTTCCAGTCGAACTCGACGCGGGGGCCGAGGCCGATGTTCCAGAGGCTGCTGCCGCCGGTGTTCTCGTTGCCCTTGGTGCCGTCAAACTGCAACTGGCCGCCGCCGCGGACGCGGAAGGTGCCGCTGTTGAAGTCGTGCATCAGGGCGCCGTTCAGCAGGTAATGGGTGAAGTCCCCGAATTGGGAGATGTTGTCGATGGCGAAGAGTCCGCCGTTGCGACCGCCCATGGTCTCGGGCCCGAAGCCCAAGCTGAACTTCCACTCAAGGCGAGGGGGATCTTTTTCCTCGGTTTTCTTCGCGTCGGCGGCCTTCTTGTCTTCAGGCTTTTTCGGGCCTTCGACCGCGGGGGGAGGGGGAGTTTCAACTTTTGCGTCGGCAGATACACTGCCCGAAGCGGCGGGTTTGGCTGGTGGCGTCATACCAAATCTCCTCTTTCAGGGGGAAATTAGACAAATTTTAAAAATGCTGCTGTGACTTACGTCGAACGGTTTATCGCGGGGGTTTTTTTAAAGTTGCGGAAAAAAATGAAAAAAGGATGCCGCGCCTTTTGGGGGTTCCAAAAAGAAGAGGGGAGAACTCGGTTGTGCGCTGTGCCCCCTTGGTTTGCCGAAACGGGCCTGGAGAAGGCCCCGAAATCCGTTCAAAAATCTGTCTTTAATAAAGGTTAGGGACCGGAGCCGGTCCGGCAGCGCCACACCGCCTTTCCAACCCCGGTCCTAACCCGTGGAATTGCCAAACTATTCGTCGCTGCGCGCCGTAGGTCCGCCGGCATCGGCGCCCGAGGCCACGGGAGCTTCCTCCCGACGGCGTTCCCGCCGTTCGGTCCGAGGGGCCCCCGCATCGCCCGAGGTGATCGTGCTGATCGGGGCACTGACCCCACCGTCCGCCCCGGGGACCGTCCCGGCGCTGGCCCGCACCTCGGTGTCGAGGGCGGTGCAGACCGGATCGGTCGAGTTGGGCATGCAGACGAACATCTCGATGCGGCGGTTGGTGGCCTGGCGGCCGCGGACCTCGTCGGTCAGGGCCGTTCCTCGGATGCCGTCGCGGTTCAGCATGGTGACTTCTGCGCGGGTCATGCTGTGGGCGTCCCCGCGGCGGCCGGAGGCCTGGTCGTAGTAGTAAACCAGGTTGGTCTCTCCGCGGCCCAGCGGGGTGATCATCGCCGGATCCACGCCGTAGAAGATCAGCGCGTCGCGGATCGCCTGGGCGCGCCGCAACGAGAGGCGCT
>SZOV01000109.1 GCA_030263375.1 Deltaproteobacteria bacterium PRO3 | reverse complement strand
GTGATCGCCGCCGTCAACGTCGTCTTCCCGTGGTCCACGTGCCCGATCGTCCCTACGTTCACGTGCGGCTTCGTTCGCTCAAATTTAGCTTTTGACATGAAGGTTCCTCCTATCTTCCTTGCGACTTCGCGATGATTTCTTCTCCGATGTTCTTCGGAACGGCCTCATAACGGCCGAACTGCATGGTAAACGTGGCCCGACCTTGGGTCTGCGAGCGCAGGTCGGTGGCGTAGCCGAACATGTTGGCCAGCGGCACCTGCGCCTTGATCACATAGGACCCGGCGCGCACCTCGGTGTGCATGATGCGCCCGCGGCGGGAATTGAGATCGCCCGTGACCGACCCCATGAAATCCTCGGGGACGACGACCTCGACGTCCATGATCGGCTCGAGCAGGACCGGCGAGGCCTTGCGGGCGGCTTCTTTGACGCACATCGAACCCGCGATCTTGAAGGCGATCTCGGAGGAGTCGACGTCGTGGAAGCTGCCGTCGTAGAGGGTGGCCTTGAGGTCCACCAGGGGGTAGCCGGCCAGCACGCCACCCTCCAGGGCCTCCTGGACGCCCTTGCGGACCGCAGGAATGAACTCTTTGGGAATGGCTCCGCCGACCACCGCGTCCGCGAACTCGAAGCCCTTGCCCCGCTCCAGCGGCTCGACGCGCAGCAGGACGTGGCCGTACATGCCGCGGCCGCCGGTCTGCTTGATGTACTTGGTCTCGGCCTCGGCCTTCGCCTGGATGGTCTCGCGGTAGGCGACCTGCGGGCGACCGACGTTGGCGTCGACCTTGAACTCGCGCATCATGCGGTCGACGATGATCTCGAGGTGCAGCTCGCCCATGCCGGCGATGATCGTCTGGCCGGTCTCTTCGTCGATCTTGACCTTGAAGGAAGGGTCCTCCTGAGCCAGCTTTTGCAGTGAGACGCCCAGCTTCTCTTGGTCGGCCTTGGTCTTGGGCTCGATGGCGACGCTGATGACCGGCTCGGGGAACTCGATGGACTCGAGGAGGATCGGCTTGGACTCGTCGCAGAGCGTGTCGCCGGTGGTCGTGAACTTGAGGCCGACCGCCGCGGCGATGTCGCCGGCGCCGATGTCCTTGATCTCTTCGCGCTGGTTGGCGTGCATCCGCAGGATGCGGCCGATGCGCTCTTTCTTCTCTTTGGTCGAGTTGTAAACGTAGGAGCCGGCCTCGAGGCGGCCGGAATAGACGCGGAAATAGGTCAGGTGGCCGACGAAGGGATCGGTCATGATCTTGAAGGCCAGCGCGGCGAAGGGCGCCTTCACGTCGGGGGCGCGCTTCTCGACCAGGTCGGGCTTGCGCGGCACGACGCCCTCGATGGGAGGGATGTCGAGCGGGCTGGGCAGGTAATCGACCACCGCGTCGAGCAGCTGCTGGATGCCCTTGTTCTTGAAGGCGGCTCCGCAGAAGACGGGAGTGATCTTCATCTTGACGGTCGCGGCGCGGGCGGCGCGCTTCAGCTCGTCAACGGTCAATTCTTGGCCTGCCAGGTACTTCTCGACCAAGCCTTCCTCGTGCTCGACCACCGCCTCGACCAGCTGCTCGCGGTAGGCCTTGGCCTTTTCGGCGTATTCGGCCGGAATTTCGATTTCTTCGAACTTGGCGCCCAGGGAGCTTTCGTCGAAGCGGATCGCCTTCATGCGCAGCAGGTCGATCACGCCCTGGAAATTCTCTTCCGCGCCCATCGGCAGCTGGAAGGGAACCGGGTTGGCCTGCAGGCGCTCGTCCATCTCGGCGACGGCCCGGTAGAAGTCGGCGCCGGTGCGGTCCATCTTGTTGATGAAGGCGATGCGCGGGACATGATACTTGTTGGCCTGACGCCAGACGGTCTCGGACTGGGGTTCGACGCCACCCACCGAGCAGAAGACGCCGACCGCGCCGTCCAGGACGCGCAGGGACCGCTCGACCTCGATGGTGAAGTCGACGTGGCCGGGCGTGTCGATGATGTTGACCCGGTGGTTCTTCCAGAAGCAGGTGGTGGTCGCCGAGGTGATCGTGATCCCCCGCTCCTGCTCTTGCTCCATCCAGTCCATCACCGCCGTGCCCTCGTGGACCTCGCCGATCTTATGCGACACCCCCGTGTAATAGAGGATGCGCTCCGTCGTCGTGGTCTTACCGGCGTCGATGTGGGCCATGATGCCGATATTTCGAGTTTTGGCTAGCGGGTACTCTGCCATAAAAATATGGGCCGATCGTTTCGGCCCATTCCTAAAATCTTACCATCGATAATGCGCGAAGGCCTTGTTGGCCTCGGCCATTTTGTGGACGTCGTCGCGTTTCTTGACCGCGGCACCGCGGTTGTTGAGCGCGTCCATGATCTCGGCGGCCAGGCGGTCGGCCATGGTGCGCTCGCCGCGCTCGCGGGCGTAGTCGACCAGCCAACGCAGGCCCAGCGAGATCCGGCGCTCGGGGCGCACTTCCATCGGAACCTGATAGGTCGCGCCGCCGACGCGGCGGCTGCGGACTTCGACGACCGGCTTGATGTTTTCGAGGGCCTGCTTGAAGAGCTTCAGCGGGTCGTCATTCAGCTTGCCTTGGATGATGTCGAAGGAACCGTAAACGATACTCTCGGCCGTGCTTTTCTTTCCCTGCAGCATCACCTTGTTCACGAACTTGGAGATCAGCTTGTCGTGGAACTTGGGGTCCGGGAGGATTTTTCGTTTAGCGATGTGGCCTTTACGCGACATAAGAATCTCTCTCCATCAGGCGGGCCCCGAAGGACGGCCCGCTCGGGTTACTTGGGTTTCTTCGCTCCGTATTTGGACCGGCCTTGGCGGCGCTTCTCGACGCCCGTGGAATCCAGGGTGCCGCGCACGATGTGGTAGCGCACGCCGGGGAGGTCTTTCACGCGGCCGCCGCGGATCAGCACCACCGAGTGCTCTTGCAGGTTATGCCCCTCGCCCGGGATGTAGGAGGTGACCTCGATCCCGTTGGTGAGGCGCACGCGGGCGACCTTGCGGAGCGCGGAGTTGGGCTTTTTGGGGGTCGTCGTGTAGACGCGGACACAGACCCCGCGGCGCTGCGGGCAGCGCTGGAGGGCCGGGGCCGTCCCCTTGTAATAGGCCTTTTGGCGGCCTTTCCGGACCAATTGGTTGATCGTTGGCATAATTCGCTTCCTAGGGTCGCGAGCGACCGCGATAACGCAAATAAGCCCCTGTCGAGAGAAGTCCCGGCTCCGGGATTTCGCCTCGGCATGGGGAAAAATTATTATTATATTTCAACTAGTTAGCTCGGCTTTTTCCAGCCAGCCAAAAATAGGCGCGTTAAGTAGCACGCGCCTCCGAGACCTGTCAAGGAACAATACCCCAACAAATCCGGGTTTTTACTGGTTTTACCCCTGACCTAAGCCTGCGGCGGGCTCCCCCGCCGGGGTCCTTAGGCGCTCAGGTGGCTGGTCGCCGCTTCTACTTCTTCTTCGGCCTCATCGACCTCCATCTTCAGGTCGCGGTAATGGCGCAAGCCGGTACCGGCCGGAATCAGGCGGCCCATAATCACATTTTCTTTCAAACCGCGCAAGTGGTCGACCTTCCCGGACACCGCGGCCTCGGTGAGGACGCGAGTGGTCTCTTGGAAGGACGCCGCCGAGACGAAGGACTCGGTCGAGAGCGAGGCCTTGGTGATGCCCAAGAGCATCGGCTCGCCGGAGGCCGGCTTGCCCTTCTTGGCCCGGATCTGGGCGTTGATGCGCTCGAACTCGTCCCGCTCGACGGTGTCGTCGATCAGGAAGTTCGTGTCGCCCGCGTCCTTGATACGGACCTTGCGCAGCATCTGCCGCACGATCGTCTCGATGTGCTTGTCGTTAATTTTAACGCCCTGCAGACGGTAGACCTCTTGGATTTCGTCGACCAAGTACTTGGCCAGGGCCTTTTCGCCCAGGACCTTGAGGATGTCGTGCGGGTTGGAGGAGCCGTCCATGAGGGGCTCTCCTGCCTTGACATAGTCGCCTTCGCGCACCGCCAAGTGCTTGCCCTTGGCGACCAGGTATTCCTTGGCTTCGCCGACCTCGGGGGTGACCAGCACCTTGCGCTTGCCCTTGGTGTCTTTGCCGAAGCTGACCACGCCGTCGACCTCCGCGATGATCGCAACCTCTTTGGGCTTACGGGCCTCGAAGAGCTCGGCGACGCGCGGCAGACCGCCGGTGATGTCCTTGGTCTTGGTGGTTTCCCGCGGGATCTTGGCGATGACGTCGCCGGCGATCACGTCCTGGCCTTCGCCGACCGTGATGTTGGCGCCGATCGGCAGCAAGTACCGTGCCTCGTTGTTCGAGCTGGGCAGCTTGCGGGTCTGGCCGCGCTCGTCCTTGATCGAGACGCGGGGCCGCATGTCGGCCTGCTTCGACTCGGTGATGACCTTGCGGGAGAGACCCGTGACTTCGTCGACCTGCTCTTGCATGGTGACGCTGTCGACGATGTCGCCGAACTTCACCTTGCCGTCGACCTCGGTCAAGATCGGAATCGAGTAAGGATCCCACTCGGAGAGCAGGGTCTTCGCGGCGACGCGCTGGCCGTCCTTCACCAGGAGCTTGGCGCCGTAGGTGAGGGTGTACTTCTCGCGCTCGCGTCCGGCATCGTCGACGATGGCCAGCTCGCCGTGGCGGTTCATGACCGTCAGGGAACCCTCGCGGTTTTTGACCGTCTTGACGTCGATCAGCTTGACGAGACCCTCGTTGCGGTTGTCCAACGTCGACTGCTCGGCGCGCCGGGAGGCGGCGCCGCCGACGTGGAAGGTACGCATGGTCAACTGGGTGCCGGGCTCGCCGATCGCCTGTGCGGCGATGACGCCCACCGCCTCGCCCAGGTTGACGAGCTGTCCGCGGGCCAGGTCGCGGCCGTAGCAAAGCGAGCAGACGCCGCGCTCGGATTGGCAGGTCAGCACCGAACGAATGCGGACCTTCTCGATGCCCGAGTCCTGAATGATTTCGACCAGTTTCTCGTCGATCTCGGTGCCGGCCTTCACCAGCATCTCGCCGGTGTAAGGATCCTTCACGTCCTCGAGGACGACGCGGCCGAGGATGCGGTCGCCCAACGGCTCGATGACCTCGCCGCCCTCCACCAGGGGCGACATCCAGATGCCGTCCAGGGTGCCGCAGTCCACCTCGGCGATGACGACGTCGTTGGCCACGTCGACCAGACGGCGCGTCAGGTAGCCGGAGTTGGCAGTCTTAAGCGCGGTGTCGGCCAGACCCTTGCGGGCGCCGTGCGTCGAAATGAAGTATTGCAACACGGTGAGGCCTTCGCGGAAGTTGGCCGTGATCGGGGTCTCGATGATCTCGCCGGAGGGCTTGGCCATCAGTCCGCGCATCCCGGCCAGCTGGCGCATCTGCATCGCGCTGCCGCGGGCGCCGGAGTCGGCCATGATGTAAATCGGGTTGAAGCTGGGCAGGGTCTTTTCGGTGCCGTCGTCCTGCGTCACCTTCTCGGTGCTCATCTGCTTGAGCATTTCGGTGGCGATGCCCTCGGTGACTTGGGCCCAGATGTCGACGATCTTGTTGTAGCGCTCGCCGTCGGTGATCAAGCCGTCGATGTATTGGTTTTCGACGTCCCGGACCTCGTTGTAGGCGGTCTCGAGCATCGAGTTCTTGGCCGACGGGATCTTCATGTCGTCGAGGCAGATCGAGATGCCGGCCTTCGTCGAGTATTTGAAACCGATGTCCTTCAGACGGTCGGCCAACAGCACGGTCTCCTTGTCGCCGGCGACGCGGTAACAGCGGTCGACCAGGTCGGCGATCGATTTCTTGTCCATCGTCTTGTTGATGACGCTGAAGGGAATCTTGGAGGGGATGATTTCGTAGAGCATGATGCGGCCGGTCGTCGTCTCGACGCGCTCGCCGTTGATGCGCACCTTGATCTTCGCCTGCAAGTCGAGGGCCTTGGTCTCGTAGGCCAGTGCGACCTCCTCGGGGCTGGCGAAGCTCTTGCCCTCGCCCTTCGCGTGCAGGCGCTCGCGGGTCATGTAGTAGATGCCCAAGACCATGTCCTGCGTGGGCACGATGATCGGCTTGCCGCTGGCGGGCGAGAGGATGTTGTTGGTCGACATCATCAGGACGCGGGCCTCGAGCTGCGCCTCGATGGAAAGCGGCACGTGGACGGCCATCTGGTCGCCGTCGAAGTCGGCGTTGAAGGCCGCACAGACCAGCGGGTGCAGCTGGATCGCCTTGCCCTCGACCAGCACCGGCTCGAAGGCCTGGATGCCGAGGCGGTGCAAGGTGGGCGCGCGGTTGAGTAGGATGGGGTGCTCTTGGATGACCTCGTCGAGCACGTCCCACACCTCGGGCAGCTGCTTCTCGACCATCTTCTTGGCGGACTTGATGGTGGAGACGTAACCGCGGATCTCAAGCTTGTGGTAAATGAAGGGACGGAACAGCTCGAGGGCCATGATCTTCGGCAGGCCGCATTGGTGCAGCTTGAGGTTGGGGCCGACCACGATGACCGAACGGCCGGAGTAATCGACGCGCTTGCCGAGCAGGTTCTGGCGGAAGCGCCCCTGCTTACCCTTCAGCATGTCGGAGAGCGAGCGGAGCGGGCGGCGGTTGGGGCCGGTGAAGACCTTGCCGCGGCGGCCGTTGTCGAAAAGCGCGTCCACGGCCTCTTGCAGCATCCGCTTCTCGTTGCGGATGATGATGTCCGGGGCGTTCAATTCCATCAGGCGCTTCAGGCGGTTGTTACGATTGATGACGCGGCGATAGAGATCGTTGAGATCGCTGGTCGCGAAACGGCCGCCTTCCAGCGGGACCAGGGGACGCAGGTCGGGCGGGATGACCGGAATGACTTCCATCATCATCCAATCGGGCTTGTTGGCGGAATCGCGGAAGGCCTCGACCACTTTTAACCGCTTGGCGATCTTCTTCTTGGTAGCCTCGCTCTTGGTCTTGGTGAGGTCTTTGCGCAGCTTCTTGGCGAGCTCGTCGCAGTCGATCTTCTTGAGCAGCTCGAGGACCGCCTCGCCGCCCATGCGCGCGGTAAAGCCGTCGAGAAACTCCTCACGGGCCTTTTGAAATTTATCTTCGGTCAGGATTTCGCCCTCGCTGAGTGTGCTGGTGCCGGGATCGGTGACGACGTAAGCCTCGCAGTAGAGGACTTTCTCGAGGTCCTTCAGCGTGGTGTCGAGGATGGTGCCGATGCGGGACGGCAGGCTCTTCAAAAACCAGATATGGGCGACCGGCGTGGCCAAGTTGATGTGGCCCATGCGCTCGCGGCGAACCTTGGACTGGATGACCTCGACGCCGCATTTTTCGCAGATGATCCCGCGGTGCTTCATGCGCTTGTACTTGCCGCAGTTGCACTCGTAGTCCTTCACCGGACCGAAGATCTTGGCGCAGAACAGGCCGTCGCGCTCCGGCTTGAAGGTGCGGTAGTTGATGGTCTCGGGCTTCTTGACCTCGCCGTGCGACCAGGACCGGATCATCTCGGGGGAAGCCAGGGAGATTTTGATTCCCGAGAAGGACAGCGGGTCTTTGGGCTTTTCGAAGAAATTTTGGATATCCATTTTTTCCTCCGGGTTCTCAATCAAGAGAACCCATCAATGCTTATTACCTTCAATTTTTTCGCGACCTAGCGGCAGGACATGTCCCGCCCCTACTTTGCTTCAATCAGCTCCACGTTCAGCGCCAGGCTTTGTAGTTCCTTCACCAAGACGTTGAAAGACTCGGGCAGACCGGGCTCGAGGTTGTTCTCGCCCTTGACGATGGCCTCGTACATCCGGGTACGACCGATGACGTCGTCGGACTTCACCGTCAGGAACTCCTGCAGCGAGTACGCGGCGCCGTAGGCCTCCATCGCCCAGACTTCCATTTCGCCCAAGCGCTGGCCGCCGAACTGCGCCTTGCCGCCCAGGGGCTGCTGGGTGACCAGCGAGTAGGGCCCGATGGAGCGCGCGTGGATCTTGTCGTCGACCAAGTGGTGCAGCTTGAGGATGTACATGATGCCGACGGTAACCGGCTGCTCGAAGGCCTCGCCGGTGCGTCCGTCGAAGAGCACCGTCTGGCCGGATTCGGGCAGGTCGGCCAGCTTGAGCATCTCTTTGATCTCGCTCTCCTTGGCGCCGTCGAAGACCGGCGTGGCGGTATGCATGCCGCGGAACATGTGCTTGACCAGCTCGAGGAGCTGAGCCTGCGTCATGTCCTCGAGCTGCGCCGCCGAGGGATTTTTTCCGTAGACCTTCTTCAGCAGGGCCACCAGGTTTTCCTTGCTCTGCGCCTCTTCGACCAGGCGATGGATCTTTTCGCCCAGGCCGCGCGCGGCCCAACCCAAGTGGACCTCGAGGATCTGCCCGATGTTCATGCGGGAAGGAACGCCGAGCGGGTTGAGCACCACCTCGACGGGACGCCCGTCTTCCATGTAGGGCATGTCTTCCATCGGCAGGATGCGCGAGATGACGCCCTTGTTTCCGTGGCGTCCGGCGACCTTGTCGCCGACCGAGATCTTGCGCTTGATCGCGACGTAGACCTTCACCATCTTGATGACGCCCGGGGGCAGTTCGTCGCCCTTCTTGAGCTTGTTGATCTTCTGGTCGTAGACCATCTTGGAGAACTCGACCTGCTCTTCCATGGCCTCGAAGAGCTCGCCCAGCTCGGCCTCAATGTCGTCGCCGTCCTGGACGGTGATCTCGGACCACTTGCTCACGGGCATCTGATCGAGGGTAGCGTTGGTGATGCTCTTGCCCTTGGTCAGGTAGACCTTGTCGGTCTCGTCGTCGACGACCTTCGAGGAGCTGACGCGGCCCACCAGCAGCTGCCGGATCTTCTTGGCGGAGCTGTCCTGGAGGATCTTGATCTCGTCGTCCAGATCCTTCTTCAGCTTGTCGGACTCGGCGGATTGGATCTCCTTGGCGCGCTCGTCGAGCTCGGCCCCCTCGCGGGAGAAGACCTGGGCCCCGATGATGATGCCGCCGACGCCCGGCGGGACGCGCAGCGAGGTGTCTTTCACGTCGCCGGCCTTCTCGCCGAAAATGGCGCGCAGCAGCTTCTCTTCGGGGCTGAGCTGGGTCTCGCCCTTGGGGGTGATCTTGCCGACCAGAATGTCGCCCGGCTTCACTTCGGCGCCGATGCGGATAATGCCGCTGTCGTCCAGGTCCTTGAGGGCCTCTTCGCCGACGTTGGGGATATCGCGGGTGATCTCTTCCTTGCCCAGCTTGGTGTCGCGGGCGACGCACTCGAACTCTTCGATGTGGATCGAGGTGAAGATGTCGTTCTTGACCAGGTTCTCGGAGATGAGGATCGAGTCCTCGAAGTTGTAGCCGCCCCAGGGCATGAAGGCGACGAGCACGTTCTGCCCCAGCGCCAACTCGCCGATCTCGGTGGAGGGTCCGTCGGCCAGGGTGTCACCCTCGCGGACCTTTTGGCCCGCCTTCACGACCGGCTTCTGGTTGTAGCAGGTGTTTTGGTTGGAGCGGCGGTACTTGACCAAATTGTAGATGTCGACCTCGGAGCTCTCCTTGCGGGAGGTCTTCTCGGCCTTGACGACGATGCGGTCGGCGTCGACGCTTTGGATGACGCCGGAGCGGCGGGCGCGGATCGTTACGCCGCTGTCCTCGGCGACCTTCTTCTCGACGCCGGTGCCGACCAGGGGCGTCTCGCTGCGCAGCAGCGGCACGGCCTGGCGTTGCATGTTGGAACCCATCAAGGCGCGGTTCGCGTCGTCGTGCTCGAGGAAGGGAATCAGCGAGGCGGCGATCGAGACCAGCTGGTTGGGCGAGACGTCCATCAGCTCAACTTCCTTGGGCTGGACCATAACGAACTCGCCGTTCTTGCGGCAGCTGACCAAGTCGTTCTTGAAGTGGCCCTTTTCGTCGACCGCGGCGTTGGCCTGGGCGATGTAGAAACCCTCTTCATCCAAGGCCGAGCAATAGATCACTTCGTCGGTGACCTTGCCCTCGGCG
>SZOV01000108.1 GCA_030263375.1 Deltaproteobacteria bacterium PRO3 | reverse complement strand
GCGATGGGGACGGCGGGGGCGGTGTTTCGCATGACGCGGCTGGCGACCTTGTCGCGGCTGGCCTCGACGCCGAATCCGGGGATCTTGACGCAGCTGATCGGCGCGGGGCGCCTGGCTTCTTTAACCGGCTTCGCGCTGGAGGCGCCGGCCTTCACGCTAGCGGGGCGCTTGGGTAGCGAGGCCTTGGGGAGACGGCAGGATTGGACCGGGGCGGCCTTAGGCAGGGACTTTGCCTCGAGCTACTTGGTCTTGGGCGGATTGAAGTTGGCGGGCTGGGCGAGCGGCGCGGCGTATCGTAGATATGCCAACCCCGTAGGGGTCGTTCGCGAACGGCCCCTACAGACGCTGTTTCAGCAAGGCGGGATGTTGACGGGCATCCTGCTCGGCCACGCGCTGGAAGAGTACTTTGGCCTGCGCCGCCCCCAAGACGGCGCGACGACGCTGACGGACTCGCTGGCAATGCTCTTGCAATTTAACGTCGCCGGGCGCCTGACCCGCCAGGCCTTCGGGACCCGCTTTGCCGCCTGGGAGCGCGGTCTCGACTCGCGGGCCGAGATGCTTTCTCAAGGGCCGCCGCTGGGTCGATTTGGAAACTTCGGGTCCACCGCCACGGCGCTCGGCCGCCCGGGCGACTGGGCCCCGATCCCCGCCGCGGGTCCTCGCGGCGCGGTCCCCGTTCCGGAGCTACCGACCTTGGTCTTCATGACGGGGAAGGGGCGGGGCGGCGGCTCCGGGCCGCAGGACTTGGAGGCGGCGCGGCGCCTGCGCCTCGAGATCGCCCCGGAGGAGGCCTGGCGCCGCCGGGCCGAACAGACGGCCGACTACGTCGCCCGGCTCAAGTCCCTGCCGACGGGGCGGCGCGAGACCTTGGAAGAGGCGCAACAGGGCCTGGAGCTGCTCGGTGGTTGGGCGGCCGGGCGGGACGGCTTTCGCAAGGCGATCGCCTTTCGGCATTACCCGGAATTGTGGAAACTTCTCGCCGACGGTTGGAACCCCGCCTCGCTCAACGCGGCGATGACCGAGTCCTTTCGAGTCCAGGTCGATCGCTACCGTGAGCTGCTGGGCGCCGAGCGCAATCCCCGCTTCCTCCATGCCGCGCTCGAGGTCTCGCCGCAGATCGGACGCATCTACAGCCACACCCGAGCCGTCCTGATCGAGGGCTCGCCCCGAGAGCGGGATTTAAGCGAGTCGCTCGAATCCCTGCTCGCGGTTCTGCGCACCGGCGCCGAGTCGCCCAAGGTCCCCGAGTTGCGATCGCGCTACCTCGAGGCCTTCCACGACACCCTCAACAACAGCGTCGGCGACAGCCTGGGCCTGGTTCGAGAGGCCCACGCGGGAATCCGCTTGGCGCGGCGTTGGATGCTGGAGACGGATGCGGAGCGCCGCGCCCTGGGCGGGAATTATTTTCCCCAATTCTGGAGGCGCCTGGCCGAGCGCGCCCACCCCGGCTTCAACGAGGCGGTGATGGAGGAGCTGCGCGAGGAGATCGTCTTTCTCCAACGGCATCTCCAACCCTACCGCGTTTCCCAAGAGATCTTGATCCCGACGCTGCGGGCCTTTCCCCATTATGCGGAGACGGTGTATCAAAGCGCGGGTCCGGCCCCCGGCAATACCTTCATGCTGACCCAGGTTTTCTTGGCGCAGGCCGGGAGCCTGCGGCCCTGGATCACGGAGCATGCCGATCCCCAGGTGCGGGCGGAGTGTGGTCGCACCTACCTTAGGCTGATGGATCAGGTGCAAGCCCGCGCCGCGGAAATTCTGGAACACGAGCGCCTGTTTCCGGTCTCGATCAACCAAAAGGTGGTCCAAGAATTGACCGAGGCGCTGGGGCCCTTCACCTTGCGTCTTAAGGCGCAAGAGGCCGAGGCGCTTCTGCAAGCCCTTCGAGACTACCAGGAGCTGGTCCTGCTCTTGCCGCCGCGCCCCGACCTTGCCGGGGATCTCCTCTCGGAGACCAATCTTAAGCCCTTGATGCGCCTGCAATATCACCCGGACCCGCGCATTCGGCCCGCGGTCGAGGAGCTGTTGGTCAAGCTGCTGCATCGTTTCTCGGCCGCCGCCCCGGGGGGAAGCTCAAGCAACTGAGCCCCCCATTGGCCGATACCAGGCCGCATTGGCCTTTCGGAGCGGGGGTCCTCCGGGGGCGAGAAAAGGCATGACCCCGATCCTTCCTCCATCCCGAATGCATCCTAGGGCGGCTGAGCCGGCCGAGGCCCCGCTGCGCCCTCTCTTGGCGCGGTTTCGGGAAGGTCCCGCGGCGGAGGAGCTGCGGGCCTTGTCTCGAGAACGGGATCCGGAGCTGCGCGCGGAGGGCCTCTTGGCCCTGGCCCGGCGGGAGGAGGCGGCGGGGCGGGAGGAGGCGGCGGCGGAATTGTATGCGGAGATCGTAGGGGCGAACCTGGGGCCCCACTCGCGCCGCGAGGATGAAGCGAGTGGGGGGGTCGCCCCCGAGCAGGGACGGGGAGGGCGACCCCCCACCTCTTTCGAACCAGTGGCGTTCGGTGGGGCCCCAGGTTCGCCCCTACAACAACGCGCGCAAGAACACCTCGATGCAATCTTAGGCCGCGGTGCCTTCGGCCCCCGCGCGGAGTTTCTCTTAAGGAATTTGGCCCAGCAATCCAGCGACCCGGCGATGCTCTTCGCGATGGGCACGGCGGGGGCCGTGTTTCGCATGACGCGCCTGGCGATGCTATCGCGCTTGGCCGCGACGCAGCATCCGGGGATTTTGACGCAGATCCTAGGCGCGGGGCGTCTGGCTTCTTTAACCGGCTTCGCGCTGGAGGCCCCGGCCTTCACCCTGGCGGGGCGCTTGGGAAATGAAGTCTTGGGGAGGAGGCAGGATTGGAGCGGGGCCGCCTTAGGCAGGGACTTCGCCTCGAGCTACTTGGTCTTGGGGGGATTGAAGTTGGCGGGCTGGGCGAGCGGCGCGGCGTATCGCAGGTTGGCCAACCCCGCAGGGGCCGTTCGCGAACGGTCCCTACAGACGCTGTTTCAGCAGGGCGGGATGTTGGGCGGGATCCTGCTCGGTCATTCCTTGGAAGAACACTTTGGCCTGCGTCGCCCCCAAGACGGCGCGACGACGCTGACCGACTCGCTGGCGATGCTGCTGCAATTCCACGTCGCCGGCCGCCTGACGCGCCAGGCCTTCGGCCCGCGCCTCGCCGCCTGGGAATCCAATCTCGACCGGCAGGCCGAAACCCTTCAGCGGCTCCCAAACCTCCCCATCCTTCCGGCGGAGGGGACCTGGCCCTCGCGAAACGCCCCGGTCCTCGCCATGGCGAGCGGTCCCGGCGAAGGGCCGCCGCGCCTGTCCGATCGCTTCTTCTCGGTCGGCGGCGGAGGCCGCGGCGCCGCGGCCTCCGGGAAGGGCGCGCCGCCGGAGGTGCGTCCCAGTCTCGACGGGAGGGCGCGGCCCGTCGATCGCGAGGCAGCGCCGGCGATCAAGCTGATCGAGGCGCAAGGGGTCTTCTGGGTCATCGACATCGACACCGAGGCCCGCGCCCGCAGCGTCGAGGTGCGGGTCGGCGGGCATCGCCTCCCGCCCGGCGGCTCGCTGCGCGTCCGCGACGGCGAGCTCATTTATCTGGGCGAGCGCGCCTATCGCTTCCGCGAGCCGGCCCGGGATTTCTCGCCCGAGATCTCCAGTGCGCCCGGCCCCGAGGGGGTCCTGGCGCGCCGCCACCTCCACCCCTATTACAGCCAGGACCGCGAGGCCCGTTACGAGTTGCGCCCGGGACGCTTCGTGGATCGCCTGGATCCGGGGAGAGCCCAGGTCTTTGCCGCCGGGCCCCAGGGCGAGGCCCGCCTCACCCTGCGCGAGCGCCGCGCGCTCCCCGAGGGCGAGGCCTTCACCTTGGAGGTCCGGGACGCGGAGACCGCCTTCACTGTCGTCGTGGAGCTGACCCCAGACCGCGTCGTCCTGGATACCCCGCTTCAACCGCGTGCGGGTTCGGCGCTCTTGCCGATGTTCCTGGATTGGCTGAGCACCGAGACCTTGGTCCGCGCTTCGGACCTGCAGATCCGGGGCGTCAGCCCCGAGCTTCACGAAATGTTGGGCTACGGCCTGATCCACTCCGCCTACAGCCGCTACGAGCATCACGGCGACCGCGTCGATCTAGTGACCCAGCCGCGCTCGACGCTCCTGCCCGCCGAGCTGGGCCCGCAGCACCGCGAGGCGGCGAACCGCGCCTTCGACGCCTGGGCCCGGCGCAAATTCGGGACCCGCATCCCCACGTTGATGGAGATCGAGGACGGCGCGGCCCTGCCCGCTTTCAACCACCTGGGCCTCGAGCCCTCGATGCCGGCGATACTGGAACGCCTGGTCGGTGCCGACACCCGATTTTTGGAGATCGGCTACGGGGACCGCCTCGAGACCCTGCAAGCCGTGGAGCGGCGGGGCGGCACGGCCTGGGGCCTGGAGGTGAACAAGGTTTATCCCGCGGAGGCCGACCGCGAGGCCCTGCGGCGCTCGGACTTGGACGTCCTCTTCATCAACGGCTCGCCCTTTCTCTTCTATGCCCAGCACCACGTGGCCCTGCCAGCGGCGGTCGACATCCTCCGCCAGTTTCCGCGAGCCCAGTGGCTGGTGATCCAGGCCTACAACCCGCGCACCCCATTCGAGATCCTCCGCCACGCCGAGGAGTTGAACCGACTGCGCTGGGAGCCGGTCTATTACCGGGTGGCTGCCTCCTTGGACGAGGCCCCGATCTTTCCGACGGACTGGTGCCAGCGGCCGGACACCCCCCACGCGGTCTTGATCGCCCGCCGGCCCCCAGCGGGAAATAACGGTTTGACTCCCAGGTATTAGGGACTTACCATTTTTAGGTTGTGGGCGGCGCGGGCGCTTGGATCATAATAAGAAATCTCAGGGGCGCTCCTGAAAGAGGCGGGTGGATAGCCCGCCTTTTTTAATCGGAAGGGGACACCATGATCAACCTCCGCAAGGCCGAAGAGCGGGGCCACTTCGATTTCGGCTGGCTTGACACCTATCACAGCTTCTCCTTCGGCGAGTACTACGACCCGCACCACATGGGCTTTCGCGATCTGCGCGTCTTGAACGAGGACCGCGTCCAGCCGGGCAAGGGCTTCCCCACGCACCCGCACCGCGACATGGAGATCCTCACCTATGTCCTCGAGGGCGCCCTGCAGCACCGCGACAGCCTGGGCAACGGCTCGGTGATCCGGCCCGGCGAGGTGCAGCGGATGAGCGCGGGCACGGGCGTGACGCACAGCGAGTACAACGCCTCGAATGAAGAGCCGGTTCACCTTCT
The DNA here is from genome assembly GCA_030263375.1 of Deltaproteobacteria bacterium PRO3. Classification (NCBI taxonomy): domain Bacteria; class Deltaproteobacteria; species Deltaproteobacteria bacterium PRO3. The sequence goes on along the minus strand of SZOV01000108.1, from coordinate 4,906 downwards.
GCAAATCTGGATCCTGCCGCGGGAGTCCGGGCTGCCGCCCGGCTACGAGCAGAAGGACTTCGCAGCCGAGCGCAAGAAGGGCCACTGGCTGCTCATCGCCTCGCCCGACGGCCACCAGGGCTCGGTGACCGTGCATCAAGACGTCCACGTCTACGCCTCTTGGATCCCGCCCAACGAGGAGCTCTTTTTCCAGGTGAAGCCCGACCGCCACGTCTGGCTGCAGGTCGCCCGCGGCGAGGTCCTCCTGCAGGACCACTTGTTGAAGGCCGGCGACGGCGCGGCGCTCAGCCAGGTACCGAGCGTGGACCTGCGCGGGAAGCGGGATGCGGAAGTGCTGTTGTTCGATTTGGCTTGAGCTCAGACGTTGAAGCGGAAATGCATGATGTCCCCGTCGCGGACGACGTAGTCCTTCCCCTCGAGGCGCAGCAGGCCCGCCTCTTTCACCGCCTGCTCGGACTTGTATTTCATCAAATCGTCGAAGTGGTAGACCTCGGCGCGGATGAAGCCCTTTTCGAAGTCGCTGTGGATGACGCCGGCGGCCTGTGGGGCCTTGGCGCCGCTGGGGATGGTCCAGGCGCGGACCTCCTTCTCGCCGGCCGTGAAGTAGGTGGAGAGGTTGAGCAGCTTGTAGCCCGCGTGGGCCATGCGGTCGAGGCCGGACTCGTGCAGGCCCAGGTCCTCCAGGAAGGCCTTCTGTTCGGCCTCGGGGAGGTTCGAGATCTCCGCCTCGATGGCGCCCGAGAGCACGACGCAGGGCGCGCCTTCTTTTTCGGCGTGGGCCATGACGCGTTGGGCGGCCGGGCCGGGGTTCGCGGCCTCGGCCTCATTGACGTTGGCGACATACAGGACGGGCTTGAGGGTGAGCAGGAAGAGCTCGCGGATCGCGGCTCTTTCCTTGTCGCTTAGGCCCTGGCGCCGCACGGGCACGCCCTCGTTCAGGCCCTTTTGCACCTTTTGCAGGACCTCCACCTCGGCGAGCAGTTCTTTGTCGCCGCTCTTCGCGGCTTTCGAGCTGCGCTCGAGGCGCTTTTCGACCGTGGCCAGGTCCGCCAGCATCAGCTCGGTGTCGATCACCTCGATGTCGCGGATCGGGTCGACGCCGCCCTCGACGTGGACGACGTCGGGGTCCTCGAAGCAGCGCACGATGTGCGCGATCGCGTCGGTGTTCTTGATGTTGCCCAAAAACTGGTTGCCGAGCCCTTCTCCCTTCGACGCGCCCTTCACCAGGCCGGCGATGTCGACGAACTCGACGGTGGTGGGGATCAGCTTCTGCGGCGGGATGTACTTCGCGATCTGCCCCAAGCGCGGGTCCGGGAGCGGGACGATGCCGACATTGGGATCGATGGTGCAGAAGGGGTAGTTGGCCGCCTGGGCCCCGGCGTGGGTCAAGGCGTTGAAGATGGTGGATTTGCCGACGTTGGGCAGGCCGACGATGCCGCAGTTGAATCCCATAATTAGTTTTTGCCTTTTTCTTCCTGAAGTTTTCGAATGGCTTTCAATTCCCGAACCGTTGCCAGATCCTTCTCCCTGCCGAGGGCCTGCTTGGCGGAGATCAAGCCTTCGATGCCCAAGACCTTGCAAGGCACTCCGAATAATTCGATCTCGACGGAACTCTGCAGGACCGCGTCGTAATCTCCCACCCCGGTGACCGTGCCGATCACGTCCAAGATCCCCCAGTCCGTCTGCAGATAGAGGTTTTTCAGGTTTCCGGTTTCTTCCGGGAACTCGATAAAAGAAAGCTTCTGGGATGTCATCCGGTGTTTCGGATGGAGTTCCCGAAGGCAGGCCCGCAGCTTTTCGACTTGTTTCGGGTCGATGGCCGCGCAGATATCGATATCTTCGGTGACCTGGCTGGCTCCGTGGACGACGGCCGCCATTCCGCCGATGAGAACGAATTCGATCTTATTTTCCAAAAGCAGGCGGAGGAGGTTGCTGAAGTCTTGCATAGTGCGCTTGCCCCGCGGCCCGCAACAGGAGAACCAGGTCCAAGGCCCTTTGGTGGTGGAGGAGTCGGTCTTCGTGGCTCAACGACAGATTGTAGGCGAGGACGGACAAATCGATTTCGCCTGCGCATTGCTGATTTTCGACTTGGGCCGCGTCTCGCTCCATCGGTCCGAACTTAGCCGAGCGGGGGTTATTTCGCAACGCGATTTTCGGTCGATCCCCGGCGGATGCCGCTCACTTCTTGCGTTGGATGACGTAGTCGCCGAGCTTCAGCAGGGCGGCCTTCGCGGGGCTCTCGGGCAGGACCGCGAGCGACTGGCGCGCGTCGGCCGAGCGCCGCGCGGCGAGACCCAGGGCGTAATCGATGGCGCCGTACTTCTTCAGTACCTCCAAGACCTTCATAAAGCTGTCGCGACGCGCGCTGATCGTCCCGTCGCGTATCACCTCGCGCTCCGCCGGGGTGCAGCGTTCCAGCGCGTAGAGCAGCGGCAGGGTGATCTTGCCCTCCTTGAGGTCGACGCCCTTCTCCTTGCCGAACTCGGCTTCGACGCTGACGTAGTCGAGGACGTCGTCGGCCAGCTGAAAGGCGATCCCCAAATGCATGCCGTAGTCGGCCAGGGCCTTCTCTTGGGCGGGCGTCGCCCCGGCGACGATGGCCCCGACCTGGGTCGCGCAGGCCATCAACATGCCGGTCTTGAACTCGACGATCTTGAAGTATTCGGCCTCGCCCAACCGCAGGTCGCGCGACTTGGTGATCTCGAGGACCTCGCCCTCGGTGGTGCTGGTGGTGGCGTCGGTGATGCTGCGCAATACTTTTAGATCGCCGTCGCGGGCGATCAGCGAGGAGGCCTGGCAGTAGAGGAAGTCGCCGACCAAGACCGACATCTTGTTGTCCCAGATCGCGTTGCAGGAAGGCCGGCCCCGCCGCAGCTGGGCGTTGTCGATCACGTCGTCGTGGAGCAGGGTGGCGGTGTGGATGAACTCGATGGCGGTCGCGAGCGAGAGGACTCGGGGTCCGCGGTAGTCCAGGGCCTGGGCGGCCAAGATGCAGAGGATGGGGCGCAGGCGCTTGCCGCCGCTCATCACGATGTGGGTGGCGATCTGGGTGACCGAGGGTACCTGGCTCAGGAGATTCTTTTGGATCTCGACCTCGACCGCCGCCAATTCATCCTTGAGTTGCAGGGCCAGGGCCTCGAGGGTGTCGCCGAAGGGCGGCTCGAGGGGGGCGGGGGATGGGACTGGACGGGAGGACATGGCGGCAAACTCGCGATAAAATTCGTTCAAGGAAAACGGGGTTTATCGTACGATGTCGCACATCGCGCCAAAACCCGAAAACCGCGCCGTTGAAATATTCGCTATTCAACAGCCATTTGAAGCCTTTAGCCGCTAACCAGCGGGCGGGGGCTTGTCAAGGACAAGCATGCTGAGGATGTCCGAGAAGTCGATCCACACCGAATCCATCCACCTCCCCGGGGGCGAGGCGGGGGTCCTCCTGCTCCACGGCTTCACCGCCACCCCCGATTCGATGCGCTATCTGGGCGAAAAGCTGAACCGGGCTGGCTTCACGGTCCTGGCCCCCATCCTGGCGGGCCACGGGACCCGGGTGGAGCACCTGGAGCAGACCCAGTGGCAGGATTGGTACCGCAGCGTCGAGGACGCCTTCCGTGCCCTGCGGGCGGAGTGCCGCGCGGTGATGGTGGCGGGCCTCTCGATGGGCGGCCTCCTGGCGGCCCACCTGGCCTTTCACCACAAGCAGGCGGTGCGGGCCCTGGGGCTGATGGCGACGCCGCTGTTCCTGGATGGATTCCTCGTGAAGGGGGTCTTTCCGGCGGTCTGGAAGACCCCGCTCAAGCACGTCTACAAATACCAGCCCAAGGGCATCGCCTCGATCAAGGACCCGGAGGCGCGGCGCCGCTACCAGACCTACCACAAGGTGCCCGTAGTCTCGGTCGCCAGCATGTTCGAGCTGCAGAAGACGGTGCGGCAGGAGCTGAAGCACCTCCACCACCCGACCATCATCCTTCATTCCCTGCATGACGAGACGGTGCCTTACGGCAACTTGGACTACATCCAGGCCATCCTGCCCGGTGACGAGGTCGAGACGGTGACGCTCAAGAAGAGCAACCACATCATCACCCTCGACTACGATAAGGACCTCGTCGCCAAGCGGCTGATCAAGTTTTTCAAACGTCATCGAAAATAAAAAAAAGGCGAGGCCTCGCGGCCCCGCCCTTTCCCTCTGGCAGGATTCGAACTATTTGCGGCGCTGTGCCTTGCGCCACAACAGCGGGGCCGCCAGCCCGAGGCCGAGCAGGCCCCAAGACGCGGGCGAGGCCCCGACGGCATTCAGGCTGCAGCCCAGCTTGCCGCTGCCCTCCAAGAAGGGTTGTCCCGGGTCGAAGTTTTGGTTGGGATCCTGCGGCTCGGGCGCGTCGCTCGGTCCCGGCGGAGGCGTCGGAGTCGCGGGAGGCGTCGGCGGAGGCGTCGGAGTGGGGACGGGGTCGCACTCGTCCTCGTCGAGGGTCGTTGCGACACCGGCGCCGCCCAGGTTCGGGACCGGCGGCGGGGTCTCGGGTTCCTCTTCCGGCGTAGTGAGATCCCCCGGAAATTGCGGCGGGGGCGGCGTGGGCGTGGGAACCGGCCGCGGCCGCAGCCAGGGGTCGCAGGGATTGTAGGCATGACCCGGTCCGGCCTCGGCCCAAGGACCGACCGCGCCGAGCGATCCTCGTCTCGTCGAGGATGCTTGGAAAGAGGCCTTCGATCGAGAAATCGACACTCTTTCGCGGCGGTTCAAGGGGCGGATCTCCGTCTTCGTCTCGGACTATACCCGGGGGGTCCGCTACCGCCACGGTGTCGACAAACCCTGTTATCTGGCCTCGGGTGTGAAGATCACCTTCATGCTCGAGGTGTTCCGGCAGGTGCGCGGCTTCTTCGGCGCGGGCGTGCAGGGTGCGGGCGTTGC
>SZOV01000107.1 GCA_030263375.1 Deltaproteobacteria bacterium PRO3 | reverse complement strand
CCGAACTGCATCAGCTGTGATCCTAACGACCAGACTTTCTGCTCGAGGGACGGCAGTCTGATTTGCGGCGACTCGGACGAAGACGGTAAATTCTGCTGCGAAGCCCGTTGATTCCAACCGAATGCGGGGCGCACCGAGGGTGCGTCCCGCTTTTCCCAACCCCCTCCCCCCCGTGGAAAAGTGGAATTTTTGGAAGCGCCTCCCGCTTCCATTTTTCCATTCTTTCGCAAACTGCCAGCTAATCCCTTGAAATCAGTAATGAGTCATTTGGCATCGCCTTTGTAATGCTAAGGGTTGGCACTCAATGCCCTGGAATAAAGGAGATGCAAATGAAACTGAGAAACTTGCTGATTTTGGCTTCGCTCTGTCTGCTGCCGACGGCCTGTGCCGACGGGATGGCGGAGGGGGATCTTCCTCCGATCACCGAGGTGGAACCGCCGGCGGTGCAGCCGGTGCCGGAAAACCCGATCCCATCGCCGGCACCCACCGACGACGAGGATGACGACGGCCCGCATTATTTCCCGGCCGGGGAAATCCAGGTGTATGAGGCACCGACCTACCAAGTGGCCCCACCGCCTCTCCAAGTCCATCCCTGCGTGATCGATCCGGCGGACTGTTAGGCCGAATTAGCCAGGAAACTCCGGTTAGATACCAATGAACCTCAAAAAAAGCGGGCGCACCCTAGGGTGCGCCCTGCTTTTTTCCCAACCAATTTTCAAAACTTCGCCTAAAACCGGCGGATTCAAATCTCTAAAATTTCCCAAGGATTTTTCAAAGCGAGCGCTCCTTAACTTAGATGGCCAGGGCCTCTTGGAAGCACAGGGCGGCGATGGGCTCGATGCTGTGGTTGAAGCCGGCGGCGGCCAGCTGCTGCCAGGTCTCGCAGAGCGACTGCGAATTGAAGAAGTGATTTTCCTCGTTGAGGTAGACGGCCTCGAGGACCTTGCGGATCGCCTGGAAGCCCAGGTAATCGCTCTGCAGGAGGTAGTCGAGGGTCATGACGAGCTCTTCGTTGCCCGACTTGCGGATCATCTCGCAGGCCTCCGCCAAGGTCGCCGCGCCGTGGATCTCGACGGCGACTTGGAGTGAATTGACGAAGGCATCGAGGCGGCGCATGTCGTCGCGGATCTGTTCGAAGGCGCTGGTGGAGTATTTTTCGGACCACTCTTGGGGATCGAGCTGGTGAGCGACGGCCATCATCTGCTCTTCGTAATCGCGGACCAGGCCGTGGACGACCTTGATCATGTCGAGGGCCTGGACCTTCGCCTTGGCGCGGCGGGCCTTCTTCTGTTGGGTCTTTTGGCGGAAGGCGCCAAAATCGACAACCTGGGCGCTAACCGTCTCGACCTCGGGGGTCGTCTCGGTGTTGGCATCGACCAGCTCTTTCAGCTTCAGGAAATCTTCGATCTTGATCATGTTCTCCATTTCGATCCTTCCTTTCCTTCCGCCCATCGGGCGCCTTGTGAAAATAGATATAAGCAAGGTCGATGCCACTCTATTTAAATAATTAACCCATTGAATTTATTATATTTAAAAATCAAATTACAAAATATGTATTTTTAAATTATGAAATATATAACAAATTTGAGAATTATTTTTATATTTTGAAATATATGCCATTTCATCGAATTGTCTATGACCGGGCCAGAGGAAGGGGAAAAATCTCAGGGTGAGACAGGAACTAGTGACAGTAGTGACAGACGGAGCAACCGAGAATCAGTTAATGAGAGACCGTAATGAGAGACGGGGCAAAGCACAAGCCCAGCCGGCCGGGGATACCCCTCCGAGGATCCTTGGAATTTCAAACACCTTAAGGCCTATATACCTTTGAAATTCCGCGGAGGGGGCTCCCCGGCCTGAGGGGAGCCCCCGTATCCTCGGAGGGGTATCCCCGGACGAGCGGGGCGGGGGTTGGTAGTGCAATGCTATGGCATGGGGTCCACAGCGCTGGGGTTTGCTCCGTCTTATCGAAGAACGAAAAAACGAAAACGTCTTATCGAAAAAAAGAAGGAGGAGTATCGAGAGAGGAGAGAGAGGGAAAGCTAGGACCAAGCAAAGGATGAGCAAAACGCTTCGAGCCAAACCCTTCAAAGGCTATATTCGGAAATCAACTTCACGGGGAATTAGAAAAGGGGAGATAAAAAAGAGGTCAGAGCAGACTTCGATTGCTCTCCATCTACTCCGACCCGGGGGCACACTTTATATTTTGTTTTAACTGAGGAGCTTTTCTTTCCTCAGCGGCGTCTTTTGCGACGCACGCCAAGACTAGATTGCATCCTCTGTGCCACCCGGGATCTACAACCTCAACTAGCTGATTTTACTTAGAAAATTTTCTAGAATCCGAAAAATCAACTAGATTTTATATATCAAAATTCTATAAAAGAATTTTAAATTTTAAAATAGGTTCTTGATTATGAATCCCACCGAGATCTACCTTCAAAAGAAAATCGGCCTCGACGAATTCTTAACCAAGCTGCGACCGGAGGACTATCTCAGCACCTCCATTGCCGCCGGACAGCCTCGTACCTTACTCGCGAAATTAAGTGAACTAAAAAATCTCAAGTCGCTGAAACTCTTCACGGGCCTGCTCGCCTTCCCCTACCCCTGCCTGACCGATCCAAGGATCGAGGCGATCAGCGGCTACTTCGGCCCCATCGAGCGCATGCTCAACGAGGGCGGCTTCTCTATTTCCTACCAGCCCCTGCCCTTCAACGGCTTCGAGAAATGGCTCGAGAGCTTCCCGCCGCGCGTGGTGATGACGACGCTCTCGCCGATGGACGCCGAGGGCCATCTGAGCTTCGGCGTGGACGCCGAGGCCGCCTACGTCCCCTTCCTGAAGGCGGCGCGCGACCCCGAACGCCTCGCGATCGCCGAGGTCAACGCGCGGATGCCGGTGGTTCGCGGGCTTCCTGAGTTGGGCGACAACAAGATCCGCATCGACGAGCTGAGCGCCCTGGTCGAGTCCGACCAATCGCTGCTCGAGGTGCCCGAGTCGGAGGCCACCGAGGTAGAGAAAAAGATCGCGGAGAACGTCGTCAAGCTGCTGCGCTCCGGCGACACGCTGCAATTCGGGATCGGCGCCATCCCCGACCAAGTGGCGCGCTACCTGGCCCAAAGCGAGCTAGGCGACTTCGGCGTCCACTCCGAGCTGGTCAGCAACGGCTTCCTCACCCTGATGGAATCGGGCAAGATCAGCAACCTCCGCAAGGGACTCCACGAGGGCAAGACCCTCTTCGCCTTCGCGCTGGGCTCGCAGCGACTCTACGACTTCCTCGATGAGCGCAACGGAAACAACCAGGGCCGCGTCCTCGCGGCGCCGGTCTCCTATGTCAACGACCCCGCGGTGATCGCGCGGCACCGCAACATGGTCTCGATCAATTCCGGCTTCATGGTGGATTTCTCGGGGCAGGTCTGCTCCGAGGCGATCGGCGAGCGCCAGTACAGCGGCGTCGGCGGGCAGCTCAACTTCGTCTCGGGGGCCTTCTTCAGCCCCGGCGGCCGCAGCATCCTCTGCATCAAGTCGACGGTGACCCACGAGGGCAAGCGCTACTCCAACGTCGTCCACGCCTTCCCTCCCGGCTCCATCGTCTCGACCCCGCGCCACTACGCCCAGTACATCGTCACGGAATACGGCGCGGTCAACCTCTTCGGCCTGACGGACGAGGAGCGGCCCGCGGCCCTGATCCAAATCGCGCATCCGGACTTTCGGGAGGAATTGATGGAGAAGGCGAAACATCGCGACAAGCTTTTCTATAAATCCCGCCTCTCGCGCGAGATGCCGAAATAGGTCGGGCATTTTTCGTGGACAGCGAAACCCTTTCGCCGCAAAGTAGCTTCGCATGAACGGCACCCTGAACATCTTTCTCACCGGCGCCGCCGGCTTCATCGGTTCCAACTTGGCCGAGGCCTTGATCGGCCAAGGCCACCGCGTGGTCGGCTTTGACAACCTCGCCCCGGTTTACTCCGTGGAAAAGAAGCGCCACAACCTGGCCCAGGTGCAGGGCCTCGCCGCCGGCGCGGGACAATTTCAGTTCGTCGAGGGGGACTTGCGCCACCCCGAGGTCCTGCGCAAGGCGATGAGCCGCGAGCCCTTCGACGCCGTCGTCCACCTGGCCGCCATGGCCGGCGTGCAGCCCTCCATCGCCGACCCGCGGCTCTATGCCGAGGTCAACGTCACGGGGACCCTCAACGTCCTCGAGATCGCCCGCGAGCTGAAGATCCGCGCCGTCGTCGCGGCCTCCTCCAGCAGCGTCTACGGCGCCAACACCAAGCTGCCCTTCGCCGAAAGCGACCCGGTCGACCACCCCATCTCGCCCTACGCCGCCACCAAGAAGGCCGGCGAGCTGATCGCCCACACCTATCACCACCTACACGGGATGTCCGTCGCCAACCTGCGCTTCTTCACCGTCTACGGCCCGCGCCAACGGCCCGATCTCGCGATCTACAAATTCACCCGCGCCATGCTCGCCGGCCGCGAGATCACCCTCTACGGAGACGGCAGCAGCCGCCGCGACTACACCTACATCGACGACTGCGTCGCGGGCATCCTGGGCGCGACCCGCTGGGCCATCGAGGGAGCGCTCGGCAAGCCGCGCTTCGGCGTCTTTAACCTCGGAGAATCCCAGACCGTCTCCCTCCTCGAACTCGTATCCCATCTCGAAAAGATCCTCGGCGTGAAGGCCAAACGCCGCCACGCCGACTACCTGCCGGGCGACGTGTTCGCGACCTTCGCGGACGTCTCGCTGGCGCGGCGGGCCTTCGGCTACGACCCCAAGGTGAAGATCGAGGCGGGCCTCGCGAAATTCTGCGAGTGGTACCTCCGCGAGGAACGGGGCAAGCCCTGGGAAATTTAATCTAAGGACATCGCATGAAAAAATTCGCCGCGCTCGCGCTCCTGCTCACGATCACCGCCTTCTCGACCGCCGCCCGGGCCGCGCCGCTCAAGCTACTCTTCTTTTATCCCGGAGGCCAAGGCAGCCAAGAGGCCGCCCAACCCCTGCTGGACGCCTTCGCCGAGTCCCTCAAAAAGGCCAGCGGAGGAAAGATCGAGGCGACCGTCACCTACCTCTCCGACACCCAGGCCGGCCTCGACTTCGTCAAGACGCAAAAACCCGCCGCCGCGGTGCTGAGCCTCGACGCCTACCTGCAATACGCCCCGGGCTGGGGCGCCACGGTCATCGCCAAGACCCTCCAGCTCCCCAGCGGCGACGGGACGGATCGCTACTTCATCGTGGGCAAGAAGGGCGCTGCGCTCCCGGCGAGCGGCACCCTCACCCTCCTCTCCCAGCGCCCCTTCAGCCCCGACTTCGTCGCCAAGCAGTTGTTTCCCCAGCTGCAAGGGTTGCAACTCTCGATCCAACCCCTGCGCAACCCGGTCGGCGCCCTCCGCGCGGTCGGCATGGGCGAAAAAACCGACTTCATCCTCCTCGACCAATTCGAGTACGCCAACGTGATGCGCCTGCGCGCCGCTTGGGTGGCGGGCCTGGCCGCCGCGGCCGAATCGGCCAAGGTCTCCAGCGCCCCGGTGGTGGTCTTCCCGGGCCCGGGCTCGGCCGGTCTGGGCGCCGAGCTGCAAAAGGCCCTGGTCAAGCTCGGCTCGGAGGCTTCCGCCCAAGCCACCCTGCAAGAGCTGCGGATGAAGGGTTTCCAAGCCGCCCAAGGCCTATAAAGCCATCCCCATCCACGCAGAATTTAGGGCTCTTTTATAGCCTGTACAAAAATCCGCGGCAAATTCCGACCCTTAGAAAAAAGACGAAGGATCGCGACAACTTATCTCCAGGCGCGACGATAATAGGATTGTTCCGGTCTTTTGGGGCGGAAGGAACATGAAAAAGAAAGAAAGTGAAATGCACTCCATGAATTTTCACGAGCAGGGCGGCGGCTTCGATTCCAAATGCCCAGAATCCCTCTTCAGCATCTCGTTGGCCGAGAGCCAAGGGGTGGTGACGGTCGATTTCAGCGCAAATCCCAACTTTCTCCTGGAGATCGAAGAATTCCGCAACGTCGTCGGGCTCAGCTCGGCGGTCCAGGCCGGCCTCCTCGTCAACCAAGACGGCAGCTGCTGGCTGACCAACCTGGGCCGCAGCGGCTCCACCGAGGTCTACCGCCCGATGAACAAGACCTACCGCAAGCTCGCCCACCAGCAGGTCGCCTACCTCCGCCACGGAGACTTCGTGGGCTTCTACGGCGCCTTCTACCGCGTGGACTTCGACGACACCCAGCTCAGCCTGGTCCCGGTCGACTTCCTCGCCAAGCCGCGCTTTCAATCCTAATCCGCTGGAAAATTCTCGAATCCCCGGTGCACTTGCCTCAAGGCCTCGTAGAGGACGACGCCCACCGAGGTCGAGAGGTTGAGGCTGCGCGTCGGTCCCCACATGGGGATGGTGCAGAGCCGGTCGGCGTAGCGCTCGAGCATCGCCTCGGAGAGACCTTGGGTCTCGGAGCCGAAGACCAAAAAATCCGTATCCTTATACTCCACCGCCGTGTAGGGCCGTCGCGCCTTCTTCGAGTAGAGATAAAGGCCGGCCGCCGGATGGGCGCCGAGGAAGGCCTCCCAGTCGTCGTAGTAAAAAATCTCCAGATGCTGCCAGTAATCCAGCCCCGCCCGCTTGAGCTGGGCGTCGTCGGTGGAAAAACCCAGGGGCCTCACTAAATGAAGCCGTGTACGGGTCGCGACGCAGAGCCGGGCGATGTTGCCGGTATTGGGCGGGATCTGGGGTTGGCAGAGGACGACGTTCATAAAAACCTTGCCAAACCGGAGGGATCCGCCCTATCTGCGGCCGTCCGGATGGGCGCCGGAGCGAGGCTCCGCCTGGATTTGCGGGCGGTTCCGCCCGGCCCTTGGGGCCGGTCCCGACGCCCGGGCAGGGGCTAGGTAGCCCAATTCGGCCTTATAACGCAACCTATCGCGATTTCGAACGATAATCCGGCCATCCACGGGGGCACGCGTGGAGACGTCGAATGACACCGCCTTTGCCTCCTGGATCCGTCTCGGGGTCCCTGCCCCACTCTTCCGATCCAACGCGAGCCTCCGCCGAAGCCCCCGCGGCCTCGGAGCGGCCTGCGGTGGCTCCCGTGCGTCTCTCCCTCGAATCGAGTTTTCTCGCGGCCGGCGCGGCCGGATTTCCGGTGCGCGGCGGATTGCTGTTCAGCTACCGGCCCAACGCCTTCCTCGGCTTCGGCCTCCATGCCGACACCAATTTCAGCGATCATGTCAGCGGCACCGCGCGCCTCGAAGGCATCTGGCCCGCGCACCGCTATTTCCACCTGGAAGGCGCCTTCGAGCTCGGCGTCCGCGCCCTGTTGGGACAAAGCCAGGACATCCAGGGCCAGATGCGCCCGCTCTCCGGCGCAGCCTTCACCTTCGGCGCCGAGATCGCCGCCTCCATCCCCTTTTCGGATTTCTTCGGCATCTCCGCCTTCGCACGCTTCTTTTATTCGCCCGGCGGCGGTTTCAGCACCCCCGCCTTCGAGATGCCCGATCCCGCCCGCGGCGTTGGCTGGAATGGCGGCGAGGTGATGTTCGGCCTCCGCTTCGACATCTATCCGCCGGTCGGACGCCGGCACCGCGCCGGCGGCTCCGAGGAAGAGGTCCCGCGCCCGCGACGCGAGGCCGAGGCCGCGCCCGCCCCCCGCGAGGCCCTGCGCGCCTTGGAGAGCTCGGTGGACGACCTGCTGCGGGAGACTCCGGAAGTTTCCGCGACGACCGATACCGGCGCCGCGCGTCCCGAGAGCGACGCCGATAGCCGTGACGCCGCGTCGGCCGATGCCTCGGGCGCGACCGGCACGGATGCCGGCGGAAGCGACGCCGCGACGGGAACCGCCGACCGCGAGGCCCTCTTGGCCCTGCAGCGCGAGATCCAGACCTTGACGGGCTCGGTCTCCGCCCTCGAGACCGAGATCACCGCCGCCACGCAGATCTTGAACGACCTGGCCATCGGCCAAGAGGCCGGTCAGCCCTTCTACATCCGCCTCGACAGCCTCTACGACCGCCTCACCGCGCGGCCGCCGGAACTGAGCGTCGAGGAGCTGACCACTTTTATTTCCGAGTTTCGTCAGGCCTTGCACGACAGCGACCAGCTGCGCCTCCTGGTACAATCCAGCGGCGAGAACTTCGGCCCTTCGATCCTGAGCAACCTCGGCGTCTTTCAGACCGCCTTGCAACGCTACCAGCGCACCCTGCCCGTCCGCGCCTCGGAGGGAGAGACGGCGCGCGCGGCGCTCGACGCGCCGCTCGCCCAATTGGGCGCCCTGATCCAGGAAATCCAGGTCCTGCGCAGCCAGCCGCAAAGCACCGAACCGCCGGCCTCCCAGGTCAGCCTTTGGCGGGTCCGTCTCGCGCGGGTCCGCGAGAGCGTCGAGGAGCTCGCGCCGCGCATCGGCGCGGAGCGCGCGGCCGCCCTCGAGGAGAACTTCCGCCGCTTGGAGGGAAGCTTCGACACCCTGCTCGGCACCATGGAGGAGGCGCGGCGCAACTGGCTGGTCTCCCGGGCCCTCTACAGCCACTACCAGGCCCTGCGCTCCGCGACGCGCCCGACCCAGGCCGAGGCCGCGCTGCGCGGCATGCTCGAGGAGCTGCGCGGCGCCCCCGACTCCTACCGCCGCCTGCGCTCGCGTAACGTCAATTCCCTGCGGATCGTCCTCGAGGCCTTCATCCAGCAGCGAAGCGCGCACCCGGCCCCGGCTTGGAACACGGCGCGCGACCTCGCGATCGAGGCCATGCATTGGATCGATCCCGCTTATACCCCGCCGCCCCTCGCGGAGCCCACGACCGGCCGCCGCCGTAGGCGCGGGGGAGAGACGGGCGGGGCCGACAGCCGGTTCCGCTTTCCGGCGAGGGGCGACGCGGGACGCGGTCGCGGAGACGAATAATTTTTTAAGGGTAAAGGATGACACCTCCATTCCTCAGATCTTTCGGCAGGCCGCTCGGCGGCGACCTCGGCGCGCGCGAATCCCGCCTCGACGAGATCCGCATCAGCCCGGAGCTGCGCCGCCTCTCCGAGGTCGTGGGCCGTTCCCGGGATCTGGCCTCGGCTCGGGGCCGTGAGTCGCTGGCCTCGATCACGGCCGCCTGCGCGGGCCGGACGGACTGCAGCCCCGATCTCTCGCTCTTACCGGCGGCCATCGATCACACGCTTTCCCGGGCCCGCGGCAATCCGGGCTATTACCGGATGGCGCTGAATTTCCTGGCGGCGCAGCTGATGTCCGCGACCGATCCCGCGGAGCAGGAACGAATCCGGACCCGCGCCCGCGAGGTCGCCCGCGACGCCCTGACCGCCATTTCCAACCCGGGATTCAACCCGCCGCCGGAAGACGCCGCGCGGCTGGACGAGCCGGTGCGCACCAAGACCCGCATGCTCTTCGACATCAGCTGCACGCTGAGCGCCCTGCTGGCCCAACCGACGCGAGAAGGCTACTCCGATGCGGATCGCGACCTGCTGCGCGACTACTTCCACCAAATGCTGAGCGGCATGGAACAGACCCGGATCCGCAGCGCCATCAACCCGAACAGTCCGCCCTTCCCGGATTATTTCGAGAGTTTCGTCCGCGCCCAGCTGGCCATGCTCGACAACGACCGCGAAGGGGCCTTCCGCCAGCTCCTGGCAACACGCGCCTTGTTCCGCGCCATGCCGGCCGACCGGCGCGGCCGGGCGCTGCCTCTCCTGGTCGAGACCAGCACCGAATTGGCCCTGCAGTCCATGCCGCGGGACGCGGCGGGCGAGCACGTCGAGTCCCTGCGCAGCCTGGTCAGCTTGGAGGCCCTGTCCTATTTTTATCAGGTGGATTTTTCCCAATCGCATGCCGAGAGCGAGATGCCGACGGCCCAGCGCCAGGGGGCCGCCCTCAACCTCGTCGCCGGCGTCTACCTCGGCGCCGGCCTGGAGGCCGCCGACGCGGGGACCTTGATCGAGCGTCTCGCCGAGCTCGGCGAGCGCCGCGGCGACCTGACGGCGGCCTTGCAGCGGCGCTATGACGCGGACGAGGAATTCCGCCGCGGCCTCTCGAACCTTTACTCCGGAAACCTCGGCGACGCGTCCCGCCGGCGCGAGGTCTTCGAAGAGATGCTGCGCGACGCCGAGACCGTCGCCCGGCACCTCCGCGCGCATCGCGGCGCCGAACCTTATGCGGCCGTCCTGTCCCGCGACGCGGAAGGCCGCCCCTTGCGGCGCGCCGCGCGCGCGCTGGAAAGCGACGCCGAACTCGCCGCCGAGCTCCGCGCGCAATTGGGCCTGGCCGAGGACGCCGGCGCGGCGTCGATCGCGCGCCAGCTCTGCGAGATGGGCGCCCTGCTTCCCGTCTTCCTGGATT
>SZOV01000106.1 GCA_030263375.1 Deltaproteobacteria bacterium PRO3 | reverse complement strand
TGCTCGTCCAATTCAACGTCGCCGGCCGATTGGGCCACCACGCCTTCGGCCCGCGTTTCACCGCCTGGGAACGCGGCCTCGACGCGCAGGCGGAGCTGCTGGCACGCCTCCCCCGCCCGCCGCGTCCCGGTCTCCTCGAGCTCGCGCCGCAGGGCATCTTCGCCGGTATAAGACCGGCCGCGGATCCCGGTTCGCGGGTCGGGGAATGGACCAGTTTCGCGATGTCCGCCTCCGGCCGAGGCCGGGGTGGCGGCAAGGAACCGCTCCTGCCGAACGCCCCGCCGGCCAATACCAACGATGTCTCGATCCTCAAGGTCCCGCGCACGACGCTGCCCGCCGACCGGCTGCGCGCCCTGCCCCGTGGCGGCGTAATGGTCCAAACCTCGCAAGGCTGGCTTCAGCTAGGCGTCCCGATGTGGACGAACAAGGACGCCTTCGAAATTTTCGCCCAAGCCGGCGGCGGACGTTTGCAACGCGAGGAAGTTAAGCGGCTCCTGCCCACCCTCTACGTCTTCGACCTGGACTATGTCGCGCGCCACGACGGGCTCCTGCCCGCCGACTTCATGCAATACATGTACTTCGTCACACGCGGCCTCGAGACGACCCTGGTGACGCACGATGCGCCGACGGCGCGGCGGCTGCGCGAATTCCTCGACCTCTCCTACCTGGGCCCCCGCGAGGCCGATCTCACCGAGCAGGTCCTGCGCGAGTACGCACCGGGCGCCATCGCGCCGCCGCGCATGGGCGAGGAGATCCGCCGCGGCTTTCCCGCGGCCGAGCCCGAGGCCCTGCGGAAGATCGATCACCTCAACGAGGTCGGAGAGTTCGCCTGGGGCGACGTCGTGGTCAGAAAATTGAACCCAGGCCGCTACGAGATCCTGGACGGCGGCGCCTCCCTGGGCGTCGTCGACCTCTCGAGCTTTCCCCTGCCCGCGCCTCCGGCTGCGCCGCGGCCGGCTCCCGCGGCCCGCGACGCGCGGCGCCGCGTCCTGCGCGAGGGGCGCCCGGCCCTTTGGCCGATCGGCACCGGCCACGGCTTCACGCCGCGCGAGGAGACCAGCGGCTTCATGATCTGGAATCGCGGCAAGGCTGTGATCGTCGACCCGCCCTCGAGCACCTTGGAATATTTCCGCGCCATGCGGTTGCCCTTGTCCTCGATCGACGGCGTCCTGCTGACCCACGGCCACACCGACCACTACGGCAACGCCGTCCCCCAGCTGCGCGCCGCCCTGCCCGAGTTGAAATTCTATACCACCCCGACCATTTTCCGGATGCTGCAACGACAATATGCCCAGGCCTTGGGAGAATTGGGCGGAGAGTGGAACTTCTCGCCGATCTATCCTCAGGCCTTCGCCGAGATCCTCGGCCTGCACCTGAGGCCCGAGTATTCCTTCCATCCCGTGCCGACGATCGGCTTCGAAATCTACGACCGGCCCGACGTCCGGCGCGGACGCCTGGTCGTCTCCTTCACCGGGGACACCTTCGCCGACCACGTCGACATCTGGCGGCACACGCAGGCCCAGGCGCTGGAGCCGCCGTTGCTCAGCGTGGGCCGCGCGCAGCAGATCCTGCGCCACAACGCCCTGCTGATGGCCTCGAAGGCGCAGCGCCCGCCGCCGGTCTTTTTGATCGAAGGCGGCGTCCCGCCGATCCACATCCCGCCCGCGCGCACCCGGGAGCTGCTGGACCAGGCGGAGGCCTTGGGCGTCGACACCTCGCGCGTGCGCGTCTACCACGTCGCGGCGGAGGCGGCGGCGGGGGCGCGGGTGCCCAAGTGGGTCGCGGGGGAGGCGGGCTTCTTCGATCTCTCGGAGTATTTTAGAGGACGGCGCCGGTAGGATTATGCGGCGCGTCCGGTGCGGGGCGCGGAGGGTGTTCCCCTCCGGCTTTTCCGAAACTCGCGGTTTATTAGATGGTCGTGCCGAGCATCCAGTTGGTACTTATGAGAGTGACTAATTAAGGACGCTCAGACAGTCGGAAAAGCCTCCGAGGAACACCCTCCGCGCCCCGCACCGGACGATCTATTTTAGGCTTTATTAAACGATCAGCAGCCCAGATGCCGCGATATCACGATCCGCTGCACTTCGCTGCTCCCCTCGCCGATTTCGAGGAGCTTCTGGTCGCGGAAGAACTTCGCGACGGGGTATTCTTCCATCAGTCCGTAGCCGCCGTAGATCTGGACCGCGTGGTTGACGACGCGGTTCATCACTTCCGAGGCGTAGAGCTTGGCCATGGCGGCTTCTTTGCCGAAGGGACGGCCTTGGTCCTTGAGCCAGCAGGCCTTGTAGAGGAGGTTGCGGGCCGCCTCGATCTCCATCGCCATGTCGGCCAGCTTGAAGGCGATCGCCTGGTGCTTGCAGATCGGGACGCCGAAGGTCTTGCGGACCTTGGCGTAGTCGAGCGCGGCCTCGAAGGCGCCCTGGGCCCCGCCGACGCCCATCGCGGCGATGCCGAGGCGGCCGTGGTCGAGCGTCGAGAGCATCATCTTAAATCCCTCGCCCCGCTTGCCGAGCAGGTTGCCCTCGGGGACCTTCACGTCCTCGAAGTAGAGCTCGGCCGTGTTGGAACTGCGCCAGACCAGTTTCTTGTGCATCTCACGGGCGGTATAGCCCGGCGTGCCCTGCTCGACGATGATGCAGCTGATCTCCTTCTTGTCGCCGTCCTTGCCGGTCACGGCCTGGACGGTGACGCCCGCGGTGATGGGATTGGCCGCATTGGTGATGAAGATCTTGCTACCGTTGATGACCCATTGGCCGTTTTCGAGGCGCGCGTTGGTCTTGCTGTTGCCGGCGTCGCTGCCTGCGTCGGGCTCGGTCAGGCCGAAGCCCCAGAGCTTTTCGCCGCTGCACAGCTCGGGCAGGTATTTTTTCTTCTGCTCCTCGGTTCCCCAGCGGTAGATCGGCAGGATGCCTAAGGTATTTTCAGCAGCAACCGTGGCGGCCTGACAGCCGTCGACGCGGGCGATCTCTTCCACGGCGATGCAATAAGAAAGGTAGTCCAGTCCCTGTCCGCCCCATTTCGGGTCAACCGTCATGCCGAACAAGCCGAGTTGTCCCATTTTTTTAGTAAGCTCGACGCTGAATTCTTCTTTCTCGTCGAGCTTCTGCCGGACAGGCTTGATCTCTTTCTCCGCAAAATCGCGGATCGTCTTGCGAAGCATGTCTTGTTCGGGGGTGAGGTCGTAATTCAGCATTTCATTCTTCTCCAAAATAGAAACACAAAAAATCAAATAGATCGCCTGGCGCGGGGGCCGGGGAGGTGTTCCGCGGAGGCTTTTCCGACTGTCTGAGCGTCCTTATATAGTCACTCTCACAAGCACCATCCGGGCGTTCTGCACGACCATCTAATAGACCGCGAGTTTCGGAAAAGCCGGAGCGGAACACCTCCCCGGCCCCCGCGCCAGGCGCACCTTATAATGCAACGCCACGCACGCCCTTACAATTGTTCGCGACAACCGATCAAGGGCTTATTTAAGGATCAAATTCTCAAAGCCCTTTTCCTTCAAATACTCCGGGTAGAGGTCGTAGGCGGGCTTGATGGCGGGCAGCAGCTTCAAGATCTTGGGGATGGGCCCCTTAGCCACCATCTCGCGCCGGGTCAGGGCCGCGATCAGGTTGACCTTGCCGTGCCAGAAGCGGTGGGCGACGTCGGCCTTCATGCTCATCTGCACCTCGGGCTTGAAGGCGGCGTCGTTGAAGAGCAGCTTCACGGGATTTTGCGCGGTGTCGGCGGAGATCGAGAGCTCCGGATCGCTGTATTGGAATTGCAGCTTGAGCTTGGCCTCGCGCAGCTTCGGTCCGATCTGAGGATCGTCGAAAAGCCTCTGAAAGAAACCGCCCAAGACATCCTGCAGCTGCTGCGTCGATTGAAAGTAGGACATCAGTACGCCTCCCGAATTTTGTTCAAGACCTCGTCAAAAACCACTTCCCGAGGATTGAAGAAGCTGGCCCCGTCCTCCACCGCCGCCGCGGCGATCTCCTCCAGCTGGCCCTCGGCGACGCCCGCGTCGCGCAGCCGATCGGGCAGGCCGCAGGCCCTCTTCAACTCGGCGCGAAGCTCTCGCACCGCCCCGACCGCCGCCCTAGCCGCATCCGCCGCGCTCATCCCCGCCGTGTCGATGCCCAAGCGGCGCGCCAGCCCCGCGTAGCGCTCGGCGGCGACCTCGAGGTTGTACTCCATGCCGTGGGGCAGATAGATGCTGTTGGCCAGACCGTGGGGGACGTGGGCAATGCCGCCGGTGGCGTGGGACATCGCGTGGACAACCCCCACCATCGCGTGGTCGAAGGCGATGCCCGCCATGTTCGAGGCGATCATCAGCTGCGACCGCGCCTCGAGGTCCTGGCCTTGTTCCACCGCCTTCAAGAGATGCGTCCGGATCAGCTTGACCGCCTTCATCGCCAGGGCGTCGCTCATCGGGTTGGTCTGGGCGCTGGTGTAGGCCTCGATCGCGTGGGTCAGCGCGTCCATCCCCGTCATCGCGGTAGCCTTCGGCGGCAGCGAGAGGGTCAGCTCGGGATCCAGCAAGGCCAGCTGCGGGCGCAGGAAGGCGTCGTTGAAGGAGAGCTTGCGCTGGGTCGCCTCGTCGAAGATCACCGCCGAGGAAGTCACCTCGCTTCCGGTCCCGGCCGTCGTGGGAATGGCGATCAGGGGATTCAAGGCCCGCGGGATCGTTTGGCTGCCGGAATAGTCCGCCACCAGGTCGCCGCCCAGGCTGAAGACGATATTGGCCGCCTTCGCGGTGTCCATCGCCGAGCCGCCGCCCAAAACGACGATGCCCTCCGCGCCGCCGGCGACGGCCGCGGCCGCGCAGCGCTTGACGACCCCGACCTCGCTGTTGGGCGGGATGTCGCGAAACAGGCCGACCACCTCGGCGCCTGCGCCCTCGATGCCGGCGCGGACCGCATCGGCGACGCCGTTCTCCGCGAAGAAGGGGTCCGTCACTAGGAGGAATTTTCGGACCGGCAGCTGAGCGAGCTCGTTGGCGAAATCCCTGGAAATCCCGGGCTGAAAGAGGATCTTGGTGTTGAGATAAAATTGATAGAAGTCGATGCCCACGGGGACTGAGCGTAATCGTATCCTGGAGGATCGTCAATCTTTGAGTGAAATCAAAGGATTGGGCAAATAATTTCCTACCTAACTCCGAACAAGCACAGACCCACGTATGCCTGCGAATTTTTCTGTCGGAAATATTTTCGGAATATCATTCGTTTAATGAAACATCGTCGATTTTGTTCGTACAGGCCTTTACAGGGCGAAGTTTATTTTCTCTAATGAGAAAATCTCAAGCACTCCATGAGCCGGGGGCATCCAAGGTTCCGGGTAACACTACTGCCTCCAAGATTAGGGGTATTCATCCATTTCGATGCGAAATAATCCAGCCTTACTCACCCTCCCGCCCTACCCTTCGAGAACGGTAATGAACACCTATATATGATGACCGCGGGCGTCATTTTTTAGTCACTCTTATCAGTTTGAAAGAGAAAAATTCAACCCAGCCTACCCTGCATCCATTCCCGATAAGTCAAAATCCCTTTCCATTTCATAGACCCATTGAAAAATTTCAGGCGATGGCCTCGAAATTGCTGCGGTAAAGTGCAGGCCAGGAAGCCCCTTTCATATCAGCGCGGGCGCCCGAGGCCTACGGGTAAGGAAAATGAAAGCTACTCCATCCAAACTTCCCTCCCTTTCGGAAGGGGTCTCCATTGACTGTCCTAGGAGCCGTCTCCATTTCCTCCCTACCTGTTGAGTGAAGAAAATATCGTTCGTTAAAAATTGAATTTCAGTCTCCCAGAGTGAGTAAGCGTGCATCATTACGGGTAAGGGAATTTTGATGCTGCACTCCGATCCAGATTCCCCTTAAGCTTGGCGACCGATCCGGTCCCAACGCCAAACGCTCGCGAGAGACTCAAGAAAAAACACAGTCTGACTTAAGAAACGCCCACCGGCGGCGAATTATTAACGCGGAGACGACCGTCTTCGAGGGAGGGATATTTCTGTCCCAAGCGGTCCAGGCTCCAATTGCGTTCGATGGAGAACAATCATGGAAACAGTCAAAGCTCAGAGCCATATCGAGGATTGTTGGAACACTCAAAACCGCGGCATGAAAGGCGCGCTGATCCGGGCGCTGTTTATCTTGGTCGTCGGCAGCATTTCTTTCGTCTATGCGGAGCCCGGCTGGTCTACGGTGGCATGCGACGTAAATCCAAATGTCGGCCAATGCATATGCCATGGCAGCGCGGGAGAGATCTGCCCATCTCAAAGCGGTATCGTAAACGGTCATGACGACCATTTGGCAAAATGGTGTTGCATCAATTTCCCGAATGGAACGGGAAACCCGCCCTCCTTCTGTAATTTTCCTACTCTGGACTGTTCCTGCACGAATCTAAGCGGAGTGAAGGACACCTTTGGCAAATGCGACGGTTGCGGAAACGGCGTATTGGAGCCCAATTTAGGGGAAGAATGCGACGATGCCAATAACGTCAACGGAGACGGCTGCGATGCCGACTGTAAAATCGAATGCAAATCGGACGCGGAATGCGAGGACGGCAATATCTGCACCGATGACATCTGCGACCCCAACACACGAAAGTGCACCCATGGCAACAACACTGATTCCTGCGACGACGCAAATCCCTGCACCGTCGGAGATCAATGCTTAGGCGGAAGCTGCGCTCCCGGAGGACCGAAGGATTGTTCCGACGGAGTCGAATGCACGGTCGACAAATGCGATTCAACCTCCGGCGAATGCTCCAACGACAATAGCCAGTGCCAATGCCGCACGGATGCGGACTGCAACGACGGAAATTCCTGCACCGACGATTTTTGTAAAGCGGACTTCACCTGCGGACACAGGGATAATTCCAATCCTTGCGACGACGGCCTGTTCTGTAACGGCAAGGACACCTGCGGCTCCGGCACCTGCAGCATTCACACGGGGGACCCCTGCGCCGCGGGCGGCGAATGCGCCGACAGCTGCAACGAGGAAAAGGACAGCTGCAACGATCCGGCCGGCACCGCCTGCAAAGACGACGGCAACGTCTGCACCGACAATGAGTGCAACGGCTCCGGCGAATGCGTTCCCGTCAACAACAACGATACCTGCGATGACGACAAGCCCTGCACCGAAAACGACGTCTGCTCGGGCGGCGCCTGTAACGGCACGCCCAAGACCTGCGACGACGGCATCGAATGCACCCCCGACTACTGCGATACCGAGACCGGGGAATGCCAAGCGCCCACGGATAAATGCGAGTGCCTTCAGGACTCGGACTGTAACGACGGCAATTCTTGCACCGACGAGTCCTGCGACCTGAAGACGCTGACCTGCGTCCGCAGTTATAACTCGAATCCCTGCGACGACGGCCTGTTCTGCAACGGCAAGGACACCTGCGGCGGCGGAACTTGCAGCATCCATGGCGGGGATCCCTGTGCCGCCGGCGGCGAATGCGCCGACAGCTGCAACGAGGAAAAGGACAGCTGCAACGATCCGGCCGGCACCGCTTGCAAAGACGACGGCAACGTCTGCACCGACAATGAATGCAACGGCTCCGGCGAATGCGTCGCCACCAACAACACCGAATCCTGCGACGACGGCGATCTCTGCACCGTCGGCGACGTCTGCTCGGGCGGCGCCTGCAACGGCTCGCCCAAGACCTGCGACGACGGCATCGAATGCACCCCCGACTACTGCGATGCCGAGACCGGAGAATGCCAAGCACCGACCTCGGAGTGCGAATGCGTCCAGGACTCCGACTGTAACGACGGCAATTCCTGTACCGACGAGTCCTGCGACCTGAAGACCCTGACCTGCGTCCGCAGTAATAACTCGAATCCATGCGACGACGGGCTGTTCTGCAACGGCAAGGACACCTGCGGCGGCGGAACTTGCAGCATCCATGGCGGGGATCCCTGTGCCGCCGGCGGCGAATGCGCCGACAGCTGCGACGAGGCCAAGGACAGCTGCAACGATCCGGCCGGCACCACCTGCACCGACGACGGCAACGTCTGCACCGACAACGAGTGCAACGGCAAAGGCGAGTGCGTCCCCATCAACAACGACGACTCCTGCGACGACGGCAAGCCCTGCACCGAGAACGACGTCTGCTCGGGCGGCGCCTGCAACGGCACGCCCAAGACCTGCGACGACGGCATCGAATGCACCCCCGACTACTGCGATACCGAGACCGGGGAATGCGAGGCGCCGACCTCGGAGTGCGAATGCGTCCAGGACGCCGACTGTAACGACGGCAATTCCTGCACCGACGAGTACTGCGACCTAAAGACCCTAACCTGCGTCCGCAGCGACAACTCCGACCCCTGCGACGACGGGCTGTTCTGCAACGGCAAGGACACCTGCGGCGCCGGCACCTGCAGCCTGCACGCCGGGGATCCCTGCGCAGCCGGCGGCGAGTGCGCCGACAGCTGCGACGAGGAGAAGGACAGCTGCAACGATCCTGCGGGTACCGTCTGCACCGACGACGGCAACGTCTGCACCGACAATACCTGCGACGGCTCCGGAGCGTGCGTCCCCACCAATAACAAGGACGCCTGCGACGACGGCAATCTCTGCACCTTAAATGACGTCTGTTCCGAGGGCAGCTGCCAAAGCGGAAGCCCGAAGTCCTGTGCCGACGAGCGGGATTGCTCGGAGGACAGCTGCGATCCCAAGACGGGCCAATGCCTCAACGACCTGTCGCAGTGTGAATGTTCCGGCGACGAGGACTGCAACGACGGCAATGCCTGCACCATCGACAGCTGCGACTTCGTCGCGGGCACCTGCTCCAACACGCCCGACTTGGGAGCGGAATGCAATGACGGCAACGCTTGCACGGAAAACGAGCAGTGCAACGGCGAAGGCCTCTGCGAAGGCACCGCTTTGAGCTGCGACGACGGCAACGCATGCACCGCCGATTCCTGCGACGTGGAGGTCGGCTGCGCCCACGAGCCGATCCCTAACTGCCCGCCGCCGGGATGCACCGACACGGATGCGGACGGGGTCTGCGACGAAACGGACAACTGCGATCAGACGCCCAATCCGGACCAAGCCGACTCCAACCAAAACGGCGTCGGCGACGCCTGCGAGGAAGGCGGAGACGATTCCGGGCAAGGCGGCGGGCCGACCGGACCGAGCTGCCTGCAAGGCTCCGGCGACTTCGGCGACGGAGCCAACGGCTGCCAAGGCTACGCCTGCTCGCTGAACCGGCAAGCCGCTTCGGCGGATCCGGCGGCCATGGCGGGCCTGCTGGCCTTGGGCCTTGGCCTCGCCCCATGGATGTTACTCCGATTCAAGGCTCCGGGTAGGTTCCGAAGAAACCCGCGCTAAAACGGGACCGAATCGGATCGAGCCGCTCCGGCCTCTGGCGTCGGGGCGGCTTGATTTTTTTCCGCGCGGGCCGCGAATTTCCTCGCCCGGATCGCCAGGTCCGCCGCCTCGTAAATCGGGCTCGAACACAGCCCGCTCCCGCAAAGAAAGGCCGCGCTCTTGGGCATCTCCGGGTACTTCACGTCGGGGTTGGGCATCGGACCCTCCCGCCGGTCCCACCATTCGATCCTCAAATAATCCGAAGGATAGGCAAGGGCCGCGATAAAGAGCTCCCGCGCCCTCGCCTCGTCTTTGCCGCCGACGACGGTGATGTGCAGGGGTTCCCGACTCAGCTCCTCGTCCGCCAGCAAGATCCCGACCTCGGTAAGGCGATCCGTCGCCATCGCCGGGAGGGCCAAATAGCGCATCGCCCGGCGAGCGTAGTCCCGAAATTCCTTTTGCCCGCCGTAGTGCGAAAGCCGATTCCAAAATCGGGCGGCGGCGACGTTCTCATCCACGCTGCGCCCCGGCGCCAAGGGACCTCCCTCCGCCGCCGTTACATAGCCCGCCCCGTCTGGGGAGGGGAAAGTCGCGGCCAGGAATCTGCCGGTGAGCGTCGCGCGCCGCAGCCACTCCCGCTCGGCGGTGGCCTCGTAGAGCGCCAGGAAGGCCCGCCCCATCGCTAGGCTGTCCCCGAAATAAGGGCCGCCCGCGTCCGTCTCGCCATGGCTGAAGCCGCCCGCCGGATTCGTCCCGCGCGAAGCCAACCAACGCGCCGCCGCGAAGGGGCTGCGATCCAGGGCGCGGTGGCGCAAGACCCAAAGCGCCGCCTCCCGCGCCATGCGCAGGGCCTCGGCGTCGCCGCTCGCGCGGTAGAGCGCGACCAGCCCCTCGATAGCCCAGCCGTTCTCCCGCGCGTAGCGGTTTCGGTCGACGCGGGGGATGCCCAGCCTTCGCCTCGCCCCGTCGTCCAAGGAAAAATATTCGGCTCCGTGTTCGCCCCGCACCAAATCCGCGTCCTGGCTGGTGTAGAAGCCGCCCT
>SZOV01000105.1 GCA_030263375.1 Deltaproteobacteria bacterium PRO3 | reverse complement strand
CGCTGCGGGTGGCCGAGGA
This sequence comes from Deltaproteobacteria bacterium PRO3, assembly GCA_030263375.1. Lineage (NCBI taxonomy): Bacteria > Deltaproteobacteria > Deltaproteobacteria bacterium PRO3. The sequence continues at coordinate 12,524 of SZOV01000105.1, read as the reverse complement.
GCTGGGCGAGGCCGTGGGCGGGCGGGTCGGCTACCAGTTTCGCTTCGAGAACGTTGCCGGTCCCAAGACGCGGCTGCGCTTCCTGACCGAGGGGATGCTGCTGCGCTTCCTCGTCCAGGACCCGCTCCTGAAGCGCGCCGGGACGGTGGTCCTGGACGAGTTCCACGAGCGCCACCTGCACTCGGACGTTGCGCTCGGCTACCTGCGGTCCTTGCAGCAGGGGCCCAGGTCCGATCTGAAACTCTTGGTGATGTCGGCGACCTTGCAGCTCGAGGGCCTGGCGCAATTCCTGCCCGGCTCGCGGGTCTTTCAGCTGGAGGCGCCGGCCTTTCCCGTCGCGGTGGAGTATCTGCCCTCGGAACCCAAAAGGCCGATCGAGACCAAGGTAAGGGAGGCCTTGGCCTACGCCAAGAGCCAGGCTCCGCCGGAGATCCGTCGCGGTGACGTCCTGGTGTTCCTACCCGGCATGGGCTAGATCCTGCGTTGCGCCGACGCCCTCGAGCGGGCCTTCGGCGGGGAATTTTCGATCCTGCCCCTGCACGGCGAGCTGCCGAAGGAGGCCCAGGCGAAGGTCTTCGCGAAGGCGGAGCGGCCCAAGGTCATCCTTGCCACCAACGTCGCCGAGACCTCGCTCACCATCGATGGCGTGACCCTGGTGATCGACAGCGGTCTGCAGCGACAGGCGAGCTACTCGTGGTGGAGCGGGATCCCCGCCTTGAAGACGCGGCCGACCAGCAAGGCCTCGGGGATACAACGCGCCGGCCGAGCGGGGCGCACCGCGCCGGGCCTTTGCTATCGCCTCTACTCGGCCGCGGATTGGGAGTCGCGCCTCGCCTTCGAGACGCCCGAGATCCGGCGCTCGGACCTGGCGCAGACCCTCCTCGAGATCAAGGCGATGGGGAGGGGGCGTCTGAGCGACTTCGGCTGGTTCGAGGCCCCGCCGGAAGGGGCCCTGCTGGCCGCGGCGGGCTTGCTGCACCAGCTGGGGGCGACGCAGGCTCCGGACTTGGACGCGGCCTTGACCGACCTGGGCCGGCGCATGGCCGCCATTCCGATACATCCTCGGCTGGCGCGGTTTTTATTAGAGGCCGAGCGGCGGCACTGCCTGGGCGCCGCGCTGCGCCTGGCGGCGCTCGTCTCCGAAGACGCCCTGGAAGAGCTCGACGTCTTCCATCAGGTGGAAACGGGGCGGCTCACCGAGCCGCAGCGCCGGCTGATCGCCCTGTGGGGCGGGCATTTCCCCAAGGCCGCCGCCCAGGCGCGGGGCCGCGAGGAGGATCTCGCCTACGCGCTGCTGACGGGCTTCCCCGACCGCGTGGCCCGCCGGCGCCTGGCCTCCGCCTCGGCGGAGAAGCAACGCGCGATGGAGCGGGGCGCCGAGGTGGAGCTGGTCTTCTGCAACGGCGGAGCGGGCCTGCTGCGCGGCGAGGTCTCGCCGGCGGGGGAGTGGTGCGTCGTCCTCGACGTCCAGGAAAAGCAGCACGCGGGGCAGACCCGTCCCAAGGTCCACGTCAGCGCCTTGGCGCCGATTAAGCCGGAGTGGCTCTTCGACTGGCAGGGTTCGCTGCTGGTCGAAGAAAAGGAGCTGGTCTGGGATGAAAGGCTCGGCCGAGTCTTTCAGGTCTCCCGGATCCGTTACGGCCAGCTGGCGCTCTCGGAAAGCCGGGAGGCGCCGGAGGACGGTGTGGCGGCGGAGCGGCTCTTCTTGAAGTCGGCTTTAGGATTGGATTTGGAGGGACCCGCGGCGGAGTCCCTCGAGGTGCCGGGGCTCTTGCAGCGCCTCGGCGGCTCGGAGGCGCTGGAGGCGGAGTTTTCCCGCCTCGACTGGCTGAGGCGCGCCCATCCCGAGGCCCCGCTCCCCGAGCTGCAGGGCCGAGGCCTGGCGGAGTTCCTGCTCAAGGTCCTCTCCGGCGTCGATTCCCGCCAGGCCTGGGAGTCTCTGGACCTGCCGCGGGCCTGCCTCGAGGCCTTGCCGCCCGAGGCCGCCGCCTTGCTCTCGCGCGAGCTGCCCGGCCACGTCGTCCTGCAGGCGGGGCGGCGGGTGCGGGTGCATTATCCTTGGGGCCGCGAACCCTGGATCGAGTCGCGGCTGCAGGATTTCTTTGGGATGAAGGAAGGTCCGAAGCTGGCGGGCGGGCGCGTGCCCTTGCTGCTGCACCTCTTGGCGCCGAACCAGCGGGCGGTGCAGGTGACGAAGGACTTGGCGGGGTTTTGGAAAAACACCTATCCGGAGATCCGCAAGCAGTTGATGCGGCGGTATCCGAAGCACCGTTGGCCGGAAGACGCGACCGCTGTTGGGGCCGTTCGCGAACGGCCCCTACGGGGCAACGCATAAACGCCTCGGTGAGACATTTTTATTTAACGCGCGATCACTCCCCGATAATCTGCACCGCCACCGAGCGCTCCCTCGGCCCGTCGAAATCGATCAGGCAGAGCTTCTGCCACCGCCCGTAAACCGGCTGGCCCGCCTTCACGATCACGGTCTGGGAGGCCGCTCCGAAGAGGAAGGACTTCATGTGCGCGTCCGCGTTGCGGTCGCACTTCTTGTCGTCCGCGCAGAGGTTCTTCGTCCGGATCTTGCTGTTGTGCAGGTAGGGCTTGTGGTGCGGGATCAGGTCCCGCAGGAAACCGTTCAAATCGCCCAAGAGGCAGGGCTCGTCGAGCTCGTTGAGCGCCACCACGCAGGTCGTATGCAGGGCCTGGACGGTCAGAAGGCCGTTCTGGACCTTGCTTTCCTGGACCCATTGCCGGGTCGGCTCGGTGAGGTCGTGGATCGAAAAGAAGTCGAATTCCTTGAGGTAAGGGACCAGCTTCGGTTCGATTTCGGCCAGGTTGTTGTGATCTGTGGCGTAGGTTACGGTCTTGTTGAAACAGAGCATGTTCCACCCTCCCTGATACCCTTACCAAACCCTGGATTCGGAATATTCTAGGGGGCTTTTTATTTCTGTACAAATTATTTTTAGGGGCGGGTGAAAGACCCAGGTCCAGGGGACCCCGCCGTCACAGGCGGACGAAAGGTTCTTTTTTGGCTCAGTGGGCGGTGCGAGCGGGGAGCGCCCGGCTGATGCGGGCCAGCGCGTGCAGGAGGGGAGGTTCGGCGCAATAGGCGTTTTTCAGATAGCGGATGGTGCGGCGGATATGGCGCAGGGTCTCGAGGTCTCGGTCGGAGTCGAAAAGGAGCGTCGGAGAACCCAGATGGGAGGCCAATAGGGCCTTGAGGCGCTGGAGCAGGGCCTCAAAACGCTCTTGTTCATGACGGCGGAGGGACTGGAGCCTTCTGGGTAGAAAATCCCCTTCGGAACAGCCTCGATAGTAGGCAGAATTTAAGGAAAACTTGAGCTTCCAGAGGCGGTTGGCCGTCCCCTGCAGCTCCCGCTGCAGGGCGCTCAATTCCTCGGAGACGCGCTCGAGTTTCCGCATTACTTGCTCTCCGCCGCTCGCTTCTCTTGGTACAGCTTGACCAGCTCGTCTTGGACGTTGCGGGGCACGGGGGCGTACTTGAGGAATTCCATCTGGAATTCGCCCTTGCCCTGGGTGCCGCTGCGCAGGTCGGTGGAATAACCGAACATCTCGGAGAGCGGGACCTCGGCGTCGACCTGGACGTACTTGTTGACCGTCCCGGTGCTGACGATGACGCCGCGGCGCTGGTTGATCTGGCCGACGACCTGGCCCTGGAACTCCTCGGGGGCCTGGGTCTGCAGGCGCATGATGGGCTCGAGGATGATGGGGCCGCATTGGTTGTAGAACTCGCGCACCGCCGTCATGGCGCAGATCTTGAACGCCATTTCGGAGGAGTCGACGTCGTGGTAGGCGCCGTCGTTGATGACGACGCGGACGCCGACCACCGGGAAGCCGATCAGCAGGCCCTTCTTGAGCTGCTCTTGGAAGCCCTTGTCGCAGGCCGGGATGAACTCGCGGGGGATCTTGCCGCCGACGATCTCGTCGACGAACTCGTAGGTTTGGACCGCGTCGGCGGGCAGGGGCTCGAAGTAGCCGCAGATTTTCGCGTATTGGCCGGAGCCGCCGGTCTGCTTCTTGTGCTGGTACATGAAGTCGGTCTTCTTGGTGAAGGTCTCGCGGTAGGCGACCTGCGGCTTGCCGGCGATGACCTCGCAGTTGTACTCGCGCTTCATGCGCTCGATGTAGATCTCGAGGTGCAGCTCGCCCATGCCCGAGATGATGGTCTGGGCGCTCTCCTCGTCGCGGTGGACGCGGAAAGTCGGGTCTTCCTTCGAGAAGCGGTTGAGGGCCTTCGAGAAGTTTGCGGTGGCGCCCTTGTCCTTGGGGGCGACGGCCAGGGAGATGACCGCGTTGGGGACGTGCATCGAGGTCATGGTGTAGCGGATGGTCCCGTCGGTGAAGGTGTCGCCGGAGGCGCACTCGACGCCGAACATCGCGACGATGTCACCGGCATAGGCGACGTCGATGTCGTGCATCTCGTCGGCGTGCATGCGGACCAGGCGGGGCACCTTGACCTTCTTCTCGTTGGTCGAGTTGACGATCCAGTCGCCCTTGGCGACCTTCCCTTGGTAAATGCGCATGTAGGTCAGCTGCCCGTAGCGGCCGTCTTCCAGCTTGAAGGCCAGACCGACGAAGGGCTTGTCGGGATTGGACTCGAGGACGATCTTCTCTTCGTCCTTGCGCTGGTCGTGGGCCTCGTTCTTCACCTCGGAGGGATCCGGCAGGTAGTAGCCCACCGCGTCCAGCAGCAGCTGCACGCCCTTGTTCTTGTAGGCCGAGCCCATCATCACCGGGATGAACTTGAGGCTGAGCGTCGCCGTGCGCACCGCCTTGCGGAGCGCGTTGGGGGAGACCTCTTTGTCCTCGAGGTAGAGCTCGGCGATGTGGTCGTCGAAGTCGCCCATGGCGGCGATCAGCTCGTGGCGGCGCTCCTTGGCCTCGTCGAGCAGCTCGGCGGGGATCTCCTCGACGCGGACGTTTTCGCCGTTGTCGCCGTCGAAGTAGTTGGCCTTCATCTCGATCAAGTCGATGACGCCTTGGAAGCGGTCCTCGGCGCCGATCGGCAGGGCGATCAGGTGGGCGTTGTGGCCCAGCTTGTCGCGCAGCTGGTGCATGCAGCGCACGGGGTCGGCGCCGGCGCGGTCCATCTTGTTGACGAAGGCGATGCGCGGAACGTGGTAGCGGGTCATCTGGCGGTCGACGGTGATCGACTGGCTCTGCACGCCCGAGACGGCGCAGAGGACCAAGACGGCGCCGTCCAGGACGCGGAGGGCGCGTTCGACCTCGATGGTGAAGTCGACGTGGCCGGGGGTGTCGATCAGGTTGATGATGATGTTCTTCCACTCGGCGTAGGTGGCGGCCGACTGGATGGTAATGCCTTTTTCGCGCTCGAGGTCCATGAAGTCCATGGTGGCGCCGACGCCGCTCTTGCCGCGGACCTCTTCGATCTTATGGATTTTATTGGTGTAGAAGAGGATGCGCTCGGACAGGGTGGTCTTGCCCGAGTCGATGTGGGCGGAAATGCCGATGTTGCGGATCTTTTCGATATTGCGCATAGCGTGTAACTCCTTGAAGGGCGCTGGCTTTTAGCCCAAACGTCGCGGAAAAGTCGAGGCTTTTTTTCGGGCTTAAATGCTGAAGGATAATCACGGGGTTGGGGTTTGTCCAGGCGTACGCTTGCTTTGGCTATGGGCTTGGGTTTTTTTGCCGGGTTTTGGGGGGTATTTCGGTGCTTGGATGCTTTGCGGCGCTTATGGGTATCCGTCGCGACCTCCGCCCGGCCCGAGCTGGGGGGTATACCCTCGGGCACCGGGCTTGGCCCTCCAGCCGGGCCAAGCCCTGCGGGCAGAAAAATTGATTATCACAGGCTTTAAGGACAATTTTTCTGAGGCTGCCCGGAAGGGTATACCCCCCAGCTCGAACCGGGCTCGTGCACACTTTTACCGACATCGTCCCTGCGAAACGCACCTAACGAATCTGCTGGGAGCCTTGCACTTCAGCGTAACGTTGGCTGCGATTGCCTAGCGGTGTGATCCTGCAGCCCTGTAGGGGCGAACCTTGTGTTCGCCCCCGTGCACGGAGGGAAAAGCGAACACATTTTCTGAGCTAAAGAGTGGGGCTAACCCCGGCCCAAAAATCCCGGCACGGCAATAAGCCCCGAAGCTGGGGGAGGCCCTCTTGAAAAGCCTCGCGAGGCCCTTCCCCTTGACGCCTCGGTAGTAAGGGACTCGCGCGGCAGGGGGCGATCCCGCGCAGGGATCGCCCCCGTTTTTCAAGAGGGCCTCCCCCAGATTCGGGGTGTGGTGGCGACGAGCAAAACCGGTGCACAAGGCTCCACGGAAAACCGCAAAAAGACCCAACGCTTGATCTTAGCCAAGTTCCGGGCTAATCGGGCGGTCCACAATGTCAGAAATCTAAGGATTCCTCATGTCGAACGAAGCCGAAAAAATTATCTTCTCGATGGTCCGGGTCAGCCGCGTCCATCCGCCCAAGAAACAGGTCCTGAAGGACATCTCCCTGTCCTTCTATTACGGCGCCAAGATCGGTGTCCTGGGACTGAACGGTGCGGGGAAGAGCAGCCTGCTGCGCATCATCGCCGGCGTCGACAAAGAATACCAGGGCGAGGTGACCTTCTCGAAAGGCTACACCGTCGGACTGCTGGAACAAGAGCCCCGCCTCGATCCCGAAAAGACCGTCCGCGAGATCGTGGAAGAGGGGGCCGGCGAGGTCGTCAAGCTCTTGAAGGAATACGAAGAGATCAACAACAGCTTCGCCAACGAGATGACCGACGACCAGATGCAAAAGCTGATCGAGCGCCAGGCCGAGGTCCAAGAGAAACTCGAGGCCGCCAACGCCTGGGAGCTGGACAGCCGCCTCGAGCTGGCGATGGATTCCTTCCGCTGTCCGCCCGGCGACGCCAAGATCGCCAACCTTTCCGGCGGCGAGAAGCGGCGCGTCGCCCTGACCCGGCTTCTGCTCTCGGAGCCTGACGTCCTGCTGCTCGACGAGCCCACCAACCACCTCGACGCCGAATCGGTCTACTTCCTCGAGCGTCAATTGCAGGCCTACAAGGGCACCGTCATCGCCGTCACCCACGACCGCTACTTTTTGGACAACGTCGCGGGCTGGATCCTCGAGCTCGACCGCGGCTACGGCATCCCCTGGAAGGGCAATTATTCCTCCTGGCTCGAGCAGAAAGAAAAGAGATTGGCCCAAGAAGAGAAGTCCGAAGACAAGCGCCTCAAGACCCTCGAGCGCGAGTTGGAGTGGATCCGCCAGACGCCGTCCGCCCGCCGCGCGAAGAGCAAGGCGCGCATCACCCAGTACGAGAGCCTGCTCGCCCAAGAGAACGAGAAGCGCCAGGACGACATCGAGATCTACATCCCGCCCGGACCGCGCTTGGGCGAGATGGTCATCGAGGCCCAGGGCGTCGCCAAGGCCTACGGCGACAATCTCTTGTTCGAAAACCTGAACTTCAAGCTCCCGCAGGGCGGCATCGTCGGCGTGATCGGGCCCAACGGCGCGGGCAAGACGACGCTCTTCAAGATGATCATGGGGATGGAAAAGCCGGACGCCGGGACCTTCAAGGTCGGCGAGACCGTCAAACTCGGCTACGTCGACCAAAACCGCTTCTCGCCCGACGACAAGCGCACCGTTTACGACGTCGTGTCCGGCGGTCACGAGACCCTGAAGCTGGGTCCCCGCGAGATCAATAGCCGCGCTTATTTGGCCCGATTCAACTTTTCCGGCACCGACCAGCAAAAACCCATCAACGTCCTTTCGGGCGGCGAGCGCAACCGCGTCCACCTCGCCCTGGCCCTGCAAAACGCCGGCAACGTCCTGCTGCTCGACGAGCCCACCAACGACCTCGACGTCAACACGCTGCGCGCCCTCGAGGTGGCCTTGGAAAATTTCGTCGGTTGCGCGGTGGTCATCAGCCACGACCGCTGGTTCTTGGATCGCATCGCCACCCACGTCCTCGCCTTCGAGGGCGACAGCCAGGTCACCTGGTTCGAGGGGAATTTTTCGGAATACGAGGAAGACAAGCACCGCCGCCTGGGCGCCGAGGCGGATAAGATCCATCGGATCAAGTACAAGAAGTTCAAGCGCGGCTGATCCCTCGCCGCGCTTGCGATCGAAACAAGGAATATCGCCGCGGATCTAGCTTTCCGGTAAATTTAGTTTCTTTTCTTCCGTTGGAGGAGCGGCAACGCCAGGGCCACGAGCCAGGCGGCCATCCCGTGGCCTGCGCCATTGGACGCCAGGCTGCACCCTCCTTGGGCCGGAGCCGCGGCCGGGGCGGGAAGGGGCGCCTCGGCGACGGCGCTTTTATCCTCGGCCGTTGGGGCGCTAGGGGGTGCCCCGGTTGCGGGGACCGCGGCGGTCTTCATCTTTTCAGGATCGCAGGCCTCCGGCAGCTCGGCCTTGAATTTTTCAAAACCGTCGGCCACCAGGCTTTGCTTCGCGGGATTTTGGTGCTTGTCGTGGTAGTCGCCGCTGCCCAGGAACTCGCCGTGAACGGCGCTGCGGCACTTGTCTTTGTCGTCGACCTTGTAGGGGGCCGGTCCGCTGACGGAATTCTCCGCGGCGGCGGTGAAGACGCCGAACTGCGACTGCGAGTAATAATCCAGGGTCGCATCGAGCTTTTCCCTAAAATACTTGCGGCATTCGTTGAATTTGTCGCTGCACTCCGGGTTGGTCGGCGTCGCGGTGACGTCGTGCATGCTCAGACAGGTGTTTCTCGCGACGAGGTCGGGCGAGATGTAAGGGCGGTTGCAAAAATCGAATTGGGCCGAGGCCGTTCGGGAGCCGGCGAGCGTGAGGAAAAAGGCGAAGGCCAAGCCGGCGAGGGTCGTAATTCGTTTCATGGGCGTCTCCCTAAAGGATTTCGCGAGCCCCTCTGATTAAGCTACGGGCAATGAAACCCTGAATCAATAAGAAATTTAGGTCTAGGCCCTTATTCCGTCGCATTTTGCCACTTTTTTTCGAGCCGCTCGTAAAAATCGATCACGCCGCGGACGTAGGCGCGTTTTTCGACATAGGGGAGGGGAGAAAAACTCCGCTTGAAGCCGTAGACGATAAGATCTCGCAGAATGTGCGCGTCGACCGAAAAGGCCCTCACCACCTTTTCTAGTTCCTGCGTCACCGTCGTGTGGCTGACCAGGCGGTTGTCCGTGCAGACCGTCAGCGAGAGGCGCTCGGCCAGCATCCTTTTCACCGGGTGGTGCTGGATGTCGCCGATGCTCGGGATGGTCTGTAAGTTACTGGTCGGACAGACCTCGATCGTGATCCTTCGCTCCGCGATGTAGTGCACCAGGGCCTTGGTGTAGGTCTCGCGCTCCGAGCTGGGGATATGCTCGACCAGGTCGCTGGCGAAAAGGTGCGTTCCGTGGCCGATGCGGTCGGCGTGGCACTGCGTGATCGCCTGGAAGATCGACGAGGGCCCATAAGCCTCACCCGCATGGACCGTCTTCATCAGGAAATGCTGGTGCGCGTACTCGAAGGCCTTGCGGTGGGCGTTGGCCGGCCAGCCCTTTTCCTCCCCCGCCAAGTCGAAGCCGACGATCGGGATGCCGCGGCGGTCGCGGGTGCCGACCAGGGCCTGGACCAATTCCATCGAGGCCAAGGGAAAGACCTGAGAGAGCGGGGCGTAGCGGTGGCAGCCGATGAAGCTCCCGTAATAAGGAGAGAAGGTCTTGCCGAACTTCCGCATCGCGCAGCCGATCATGCCGTAATCGAAGGGCGGCTCTTCGCCGGAGGCGATCTCGGGCCTTCGGTTGATCTCGGACTTCGCCCGCGCCAGGCCGCGGTCGACGGCGAGCAGGACCTCCTCGATCGAAAGTTTTTCCGAGGCGCTCAGCTGCGGGGCGAAGCGCGGCTCGATGTAGCGCACTCCCTCGGCGAAGCTGTCCTGGGCGAGCTCGTAGGCGACGCGCTCCAGGGCCTCGGGCTCGCGCAGCACGGCGCAGGTGTATTGGAAGCCGTGCAGGTATTCCCCCAAATTCTCATAGCGATCCTTGAAGACCAATTCCCGCAGACCTTGCGGCTCGAAGGAGGGCAGCTCCACGCCCTGCTGCCGGGCGAGCTCGATCAGCGTTTCCAGGCGCAGCGAGCCGTCGAGGTGGACGTGAAGGTCGGTCTTGGGGATGGCGCGGAGGAAGTCCGGGGTGATCCATGCGGGGCTGGCCATGGAGCTATTTTAGGCGGCGGGACAAGGCGAGCACAAGCAAGGAATGGGCCAAACTCAAGAGGGCCGCGGCACCGGAAGTGCTTGAGGCCGGGTTCAGCGCGCAGCCGCCGCCGGTGGGCGTCGGGAAGGGCGCCGCGCCGTTGACGGCAAAGGCGGCCTGGGCCGGATCGGCCGTGAGCGGATTGAAGAAGGCCGTGACCGCGCAGGTGCCGCCCGGCGGGACCAACTGCGGGGCGCAGGCGTCGATGCGCGCGAAGTTGAAGGGCGCGTCGCCGCCAAAGGTGGTGGCCTGCACGCGGAGATCGCTGCCGCCGGTGTTGATCAAGGTAAAGCCCTGCCCGCCGGACAAGACGCCGGGAGGCTGGGTACCGAAGTCCAAAAGATCGGTGGAGAGGGAGACCGTCGTCTCGGTCGCGAGGGGCGCCGGAGGTCCCGGAAAGCCGCCCTCCGCGCCGATCCCCTCGAGGGGGACAAAGTTCCCCAAATTGCCGGCCTCGTCCAAGACCACCAGGAAGGAAGAGTAGTGCCCGAAGACGTCGGGCGAAAAGGAGGCCCCGACCTGGCATTCCATCGCGCCGCTTAGAATGGCGCCCGAGCAGGTGTCGGAGTCGACCGTGAAGTGTCGAGGGTCGCTCAGGGAGACGCGGATGGGGCCGAAGGAGGTCGCCGGGTCCCGCAGCCTCAGGGTGATATTAAGGGTGCCGAAGGTGTCTCCCAGGGTGACGGCCCCAAATTGCAAGGCGGCCGGGGAAAATTGCAGCGGCAGCAGCGGGACGGCCTGCGCCGCGGGCGTGCGGATCCAAAGGAATAAGAGGGCGAGGAGGCTGAGGCGGAGCGGTTTCATGCGATTTTCCTGGGCCGATTCTAGGGGATGTCCGCCGCTTTGCCAACCGCTTCCTCTTGGCTCTCCGTTTCGCGGGCGGGGGCTGGGCTTTTCCTGACAAAAGTCAGGAAGCGGACTGACCAGTCTCATCGGTTTCCCCGGGGGAAAGTGGGACAATGATAAAAAAGGAGGGGCTTATGGCGATGCACGTGTCGGCCTTCGAAAAAACGATCGAAAAATCGAACGCTTGGATCAAGGAACTGATGCAAGACCTGCAATGGAGCGACCCGCAGCGCGGCTACCGGGCCTTGCGCGTGGTGCTCCACGCCCTGCGGGACCACCTTCCGCTGGGAGAGACCGTCCAACTCGGCGCGCAGTTGCCGATGCTGCTGAGGGGCCTCTACTACGAGGGCTGGCGACCCGCCGACCGGCTGGCGAAGGAGCGCCACGAGGCCGACTTCCTGCTGCGGGTCGCCGAGTACTTCGACAACGATACCGAGCTCGAGACCGTCGGCGACCTAAGCCGCATGGTCTCGGCGGTCTTTAGGGTCCTGTCCCGGCACGTTTCTCGCGGCGAGATCGCCGACATCGTTCACCTCCTGCCGCGGGAGCTCCGGGAATATTGGGCTTGAAAGGACGCCATGCCGGCGCTGCGCATCGAAAAAAAACCGGGCGAGTGGCAGGTCGCGCCCCAGTTGCGGGATTATGAAGCCGCGCGCGAGTCCTTTTCCTGGGCGAAGGCCGCCGCCGAGGGACTGCAGGGCTTGCCGGGTGGACGCGGCCTGAACATCGGCTTCGAGGCGGTGGATCGCCACGCCCTCGGTCCCCGCTCGGAGCAATGCGCGATCCGTTTCCTCCAAAGGGAGGGCGGGCACGAGGACTTCAGCTACGGCCGGCTCTATGAGGCCACCAATCGCTTCGCCAACCTCTTGGCGAGCCTGGGACTCAAGAAGGGGGACCGGGTCTTCGGCCTGCTCGGCCGCGTCCCCGAGCTCTACGTGACCGCCCTGGGCGCCTTGAAGGCCGGCGCCGTCTTCTGTCCGCTCTTTTCCGCCTTCGGCCCCGAGCCCATCCAGACGCGACTCTCCCTGGGCGAGGGGAAGCTCCTCGTCACCACCTCCGCGCTCTACCAAAAGAAGGTCGCGGCGATCCGCGCCTCGCTTCCTCATTTAAAACACGTGATCCTGGTCGACGCGGCGGCGACGCCCGAGACCCTCGGCTGGGATGAGGCCCTGGCGGCCGCCAGTCCCGACTTCATCGTCCCGCCCACCGACCCCGAAGACCTCGCACTATTGCACTTCACCAGCGGGACCACCGGCAAGCCCAAGGGCGCCCTCCACGTGCATCAGGCGATCCTGGCCCATCACGTCACCGGGCGGCTGGCCTTGGATTTCCACGAGGGCGACATCTTCTGGTGCACGGCCGATCCCGGCTGGGTCACCGGCACCTCCTACGGCATCCTCTCGCCCTTGAGCAACGGCGTGACGATGATCGTCGACGCGCAAGATTTCGACGCCCAGCGCTGGTACCAGATCCTCGAGGAACAGCGGG
>SZOV01000104.1 GCA_030263375.1 Deltaproteobacteria bacterium PRO3 | reverse complement strand
TGGCGAATCCGATCTTCTTCATTGTGGTGCCCTCTTCCGATGAGTTGAAGGTGGCGTCGAGCATCGCGCTACGGCTCCACAGGCCGACGATCCGGTGTTGCCATTTCGTCGATCTGAATCATCAAACATCGAGGTCAGAGGGTTAATTCCGGTGGCAGAAATTGATCTGCCGGTGGCAGAAACGCTCCGTCAGCTGGCCGGAATCAGGTCGGCGGGCACCGAGCGGCTTATCATCGTGCCGCATCGAAATGCTTCAGTGTGTCCGACGCCGCGGGCCTCGGGGTGGTTTACCGCAGCGAGCGCCTGGGCTTTGAAAGCTCGTGCGGCGGCGGATAATTCGTGCCGCACCGGGTCGACGCTCAAATCCTCTGGACACTCGTCGCCCCACAACGTCACCTCGGTGTGGCCTTGCTCCAACGCCCCCAGGACGCCTCGCCTGCCTGCCGATGCCCCAGCGCCGCCCCCGCCAGCCGCCCCGCGACGACGAAGGCCGGGGCCTCGGCGGCGAAGCCCGCGAGCGAGGCCAGGCGCCCCGCGCCCAAGACCTGCGTGAAGAGGCCCGGGCTGGAGGGCCCCGCGAGCCGCGACAAGGTCGCGAGCCGCGTCACGCGATACACCGCGCCCGCCGCGCCCATGGCGAAGAGGGCGCTGGGCTCGCTGGCCTGTTGGGCGAGGTTGCGGAGGAGGAATTCGGCGCGGGGGCCGAGGGCGCCGCGGCCGAGGAGGGCGTCGAGACGGCGTTGTGCATGTACCCGTAGGGGCGAACCTTGTGTTCGCTCTCCCCATCCCTGCGCGCGGGCGAGCACAAGGTTCGCCCCTACAAGAGCGGCATACGCCTCAGCGGCCGCTTCCAAGCCGCCGTCCCGCTCTTTCCGAATGCCAAAATTTAACAGGGATTCCAAAAATAAGGAGGGGTCTGTCTCCGCCCGCAGCGCCGCCAATTCCCGAAGGTCCGCTTGCGACAGCCCTCCGCGCAAGCGCCCCTCCAGCTGCGCGAGGATGCGCCCGCGCTGGACGCCGAAATCCGTCTCAGCGGAAGCCTCGCCCGCAGGCGTCGTCGCGGCCCCGTGCCCGAAAAGCATCTCCGGTCCCGGCGCCGTCCTTGGAAAGCCGATCGTCATCCTTACCTCGCTCGAAAAACCGCTTTCTAGGTACTGCTTAGGGTGGAACAAGGCCTTGTCGCAGGCCCCTCGAGAAGGTTGTGAGAAAAGGAATGGAACGCCGCGTCAGAGCTAGAGTTTTTTCAGGTAGAACTCGTTGGAGGAGTGCGGGGCGGGATCCCCCGGCAGCTGGAAGACCCAGCGGAACTTGCCGTAACTGGGCCCCTGGCCGGCGCCCTCGCACTGCAGGCTGGCGGCCGGGAGGCGGAATGCCGGGGCGGCGCCCTCGGTCAGCGGGCAGGCGATCCATTTCCCGCGCCGGAACAGCTCTAGCCTAAGCCCCTGCACCCGGTCGGGGGAAACGCCGTCGGGGAGCGTCCAGGTGAAGAGGAGGGTTTCCCCGGGGAGGTAGTCGTTCTTGTCACTGGTCAGTTGCACGGGCGCCTCGGGCTGCAGGACGCCTACCAATTTGCGCGCCCCGGGGCCTTCGCCCCAATGGCGCACCGGACCGACGTCGATATGGATGAAGTCCATGGGCCCGTAGTAGCCGACGCCGCCAAGTCCTAGGCCTTGCAGGTAGTCGCGCAGGGTTTCCTCGCGGACCTCGTCGATGTGGATGTCGAGGGCCTGCCCTTGGGTGTGAAGGCTGACGGGGCTCACCGCCCGGCCGCTTTTGAGGAGGCTCTCGTTGAACTCCTTGCGCCGGTAGCCCGAGATGATCTCGACGGTGTCCGCCTGGAAGCGGTCTTGGAGGTGATCGACTAAGTCTAAGAGCCTCGGGTCGATGGGGGCCTGCGCGGAATTGTCGCGCGAGCGGAGCAGGGCGTTGACCTGGGACAGACCCTCCGGGAGTACCTTTTCGCCATCCCGAAAGCGGATCTCGCCGAATTCGTTCAAGTGATAGTTAAAGAGGCGGACCTGCCCGTCGCCCCGGGGGTAGCTCTGCGCGGATCCCGGGTTGGGCAGCAGGGCCGACGCCAAGAACAGGCCCAGCGCCGCCCGCCGGCCGCCGCGCCTGACGCGCCTTGTCATCAAGTTCTTGAATTCCCACAACATTTATGTTCTCCCGCCGATATCGAAAGAGAAGGGTTGCCGTGGGGGTATCTTGCGATTTTGAGGGGTGTGTTGTGAAGTGGAATCTGCTGAAATTCTTCCTGATTTTCCTGGGCCTCGCGGCGCTGGCCGCCTGCGGGGGCGGGGCGCCGCAGATCAGCGGCATCGTGGCGATCGCCAATCTCGAGACCACGGCCTGCGTGAAGGCCGAAAAGACCATCCAAATCCGCAACAACGATTCCGAAGAGCCCCAGCGGGTGCAGGGCGTGCACTTCGAGTTCGGCACCAACGACTTCGACAAGGAGGGCAATCGCCCGGAGACCCTGGAAGAGGGTGAGACCTACTTTCAGTTTTTCAAAGTCGAAGAGGTTGCGGTCGGCAATGTGGTGAAGCAGGCCGTTGGTAATATGGTAACGGAGATGATCCTGCCGCCGGGAGGGGTTATGACCGTGAAGGTCAGCTACAACCCCAAGGTCATTACCAAGGGAGATGCCTTTCACAACACCTATCTCGACATCGTTCTCAACGGGCCCAAGCTGGGCGTGATGCAGATCGAGCTGCGTGGCAAGGCGCCGACGGCCCTGGAAGGTTGTGGAACGACTCAGGGCGATCTCAAGAAATTCAGGGTTGATAAGGTCACCATCAGGATTGAGGACAAAGACACGGAAGTTCCGGTCCAAGAGACGACCGACATCACCGAGACTTTCCAGTTCGGCGTCGAGGGAGAAAAGGCCCTGATCGGGAAAGCGGATTTTCCGAGCATCCCCATCGACACCCCGCAAGGGGCGGTTTCCGCCGACCTAGAGGATGAGACCTTCGAGGGCACCTTTGACGGCGCGAAACTCGAATTCCCCGCCGTGCGGTTGTCGGTGCTTGGTCAAATCACCGTCGAAGGCAAGCTCACGACGGAAAGCGTCGAAGTCACCGCTCCCGACGGCACCTTATCCGCGACGGGCTCCGCCTTGGCGGACGGCAAAATGAAATTGGTGTTCGGCTCCATTCTTCCGCAGAACGGCCTGCTTCAGCAATTGCAGGGGGGCGCGATCGTCGCGGAAATCGAGTTGACGGAAACAAATTAGATTTTTTCTTTAAAAACATTCGAAGAGTATCGAGGGGGCACATGGCGCCTGGCTTCGCGCGACCCTCCATCTTCTTCGTTTCAAAAAATGGAGGTGTCTATGTGGCCCGTAATCGCGTTCGGCATTGCGGCTGTTTCCGCCATATTCTTAGGGGGGTGCCAGGGTGAGCCTGGTCCTCGCGGAGCTAACGGGTCGCGCGGACCCGAAGGCCCCAAAGGAGACAAGGGCGCGTCCGGCCCCCAGGGCCCGGCGGGGCCCCAAGGGCCCCAGGGCCTTCCAGGTCCGATTGGGCCGGAAGGAACTCCGGGACCGGAGGGAAAAAGCATTTCATGGTCCAAGTGTGAATTTAAAAAAGTCGGCCCTGTTAATGAGAATCTCGGCCAGGGCCATACCACTGCTTACCTGGATTGCGGTCCCGGAAAGATTTTGTTTAATGCGGGATGCGATTTTACGACGGGCCTCATCAACGCCCAGGGGCAAAGGACCGTAAGCGCGCCTTGCACGACGCAATCGACCAAGGATATTGCGGGAAAACCCGGACCGCTTTGCATGGGGGTTCCTGATCCTGAGGCGGCGTTGCGCATATGGTTTTGTCGAAATCACGTGTGGGGGGCGACGGATTCCTCGGCGGCATCGATTTCGGTCTATGGGACATGTTGTCCTAAGGAATGATTCCTGGGGTGTGGTCACCGACCTGGACGTCGGCACGATCAGCTTCGAAGGTTCGACCTTGAACGACGCCGGCGAGATGAAGCTCGTCGTCGCGGCGCCGCATTCGGAATGGAAATCACCTTGAAAAAGAAATAGGCCCGAGGCCTTGCCTCACTCCCCGCGATCCTCGGTGATGGAGGCGAGGGCGGTTCCGTCTGGCAGGGAAATCGGCGGGGTCGCAGGAATCATGGCCCCGTTCCAAAGTCTTCGAAAAAATTCCTCGACGGCCAGGATTTGAATCCCGTCTTCGGTTTGACGGTTCCACGTCTCCAAGCTCACGACAATCCTTTCGCCTAAGGGCATTTCTTCCGCCAGCGCGCGAAGCCCCTTCAAATCACCGTCGGTGATCCGTTCCTTGGCCTTGACTTCAATAGCCAGGTGATCCCCGACGACCAAGTCGACTTCGAATTTGGATTGGCTCCGCCAAAAGGTCAATGGGAGGTCGATCCGCGAATAGTCGAGATAGGCGCGGACCTCGAGGGTGACGAGATGTTCCAAGGCGCGGCCGAAGTCCGCCGAACCCGGCAAAATTTGCCCGCGGCGCATCAGATAATTCGCGACGCCGACGTCGAAGAAATAAAATTTGGCGGTGGAAACGGGTTTCCGCTTCGCGGTTTTTTGAAAAGGCGGAATCATTAAGCCGATCAAGGTGTCCGTGAGGATCTGATAATATTCACGGACGGTTTTCGGCGGGAGCCCCGCATCGTTGGCGACCTTGGTGAAGTTGACCAGCTCGCCGTTCGTCAGACCCGCCGTATCCAAGAATCGCGAAAAATTTTCGATCGATCGGGTCAAGCCTTCCGCCCGGATCTCTTCCTGTAAATAAGTCCCGACATAGGCCTTGAGATCTTCCAGGGGGAGCGGCGAGTCGATCACCGCCGGCAGGCTGCCTCGGTTGAGGCGGTCCGTCAGCCGCTGGAAATCGAGCTCGGCCGAGACGAGCGGGTGCAAATGACAGATCCAAGCGCGACCCGCGAGCAGATTGGCGTCGCTTCGTTTGAGCTTGCGGGCGCTACTGCCCGTCAGGATGAAGCGACGCCGCGGGTCTTGATCGATGAGGAATTGGACCTCGTCCAGCAGGGCCGGGAGCTTTTGAATTTCATCGAGGATCACGAGGCGATCCTCGGGCCTCAGGGACTGCCGGAGTAATTCCGGGCGCGAACTTAAATCGCGAAAGGTATCGGCGCGCAACAGGTTGAAGGACTTGGCTTGGGGGAATTGGTGCTGAAGGAGGGTGCTTTTCCCGGTCTGCCTGGGACCCAGCAAGAAAAGGGATTTATGCTTTAACAGCTGATTAATATTAAGTTTTCTTTCATAATATTTAATCACGCAAGTATTTTGCCGAATTTCATTTAATTTGGCAATTTAATCTCAGATATAACGATACGGTTAAAATTTTTTCATAACTAGCTGAAATTAAAAACGAAAAACCAATACCATGGAGGGTTGGGTCTTGCAGTGAGGTGGCCATTGCCCCCTCTCGCACTCGAGTCTCTACGGCTCGAGAGCATTACAAAGGGCGAAGAGTCTATCCGCCGGTCTTACTTCAAGGCAGCCCCGCCAACCATTGATCCGCGCTCAGGACTTGGATACGACCCGACTGCTTTCGGACGTTACTTTGCGCGGTCAACTGAATGCCCGGTATTTGGAGGCGATTCGCGAAATAATCCAAGGATTCTGAAATTTGCGTATCGCCCCACTTGGCTTCCACCAGCAGCCAAGGTTTTTTGGCCTCGGTGATGAGAAAATCCACTTCCCGCCGGTCTCGGTCGCGGAGGAAAAATAGTTCGAAATTTCCCATCCCCAGGTCTCGCCAAATTTGCACGGCCTTCCATAGGTGGCTGGCCACCAAGTTTTCGAAACGCGCGCCCTCGGACGGCACCTGGGACCAATCCCAAAGATACAGCTTTTTTTCTTTGTGAATCGCTCGACTCAATTGTTGGGTATAGGGTTTCAAGATGAAAATCAGATAAAGATTTTCGAGCGTGTTCAGCCAAGATAGGACGGTGTTGTAGGCGACCCGCAGGTCTTCCTTCAATGCATTGATGCTCAGGATAGAGCCGACTCGATCCGGGAGTAACAACAGAAGGTGCTCGATGAGGCTCAGTAAGCTGATATTGGTCAAGTCGCGAATGTCTTCCCGGACGAGGAGCTCATTGCGCTGGATCGACCAGCGGGCGTGAGCCTGCTCCGATCCCTTGTAAAAAGGCTCGGGGAAGCCGCCGAACTTCATTAAACTCTCGAGTAGTGCAGGATCTCCGCGGGATGCGGCATCTTCAAATAGATCCTTGGGCGGAAGAATCCGTGAGGGAGAGGTGATTTCACCCATCGTGAGCGGGTGTAGGTGAAAGAGAAAATATCGTCCCACCAGGCTATCGCCTCCCTTACGGTAGATGTCCATCCTGGCGGAACCTGTAACCAAGACGCTTAAGGTCGAATGGTATTTGTCATAAACCCCTTTGAGGAAACTTTTCCAACGATCGTATTTGTGGAGTTCATCGAGTACGACAAAGCGATCTCCAAGGAAATTCTTAGCGAGGATCTGCCGGCGGTCCTCCGCTAAATCCCAGTTGTAATACTTGCCCTTGATATTTTGCAGGATGGCCTTGGCCAGGTGGGTTTTTCCAACCTGCCTAGGGCCGGAAAGAAAGACGAATTTTTCCTGGAGGTCCCGTTCGATCCAGGGTTGGAGACTTCTCATGGAGCCTATATAGCACTGAAATATTGGCATGCCAATATTTCAGTGCTAGCTCAATAAAAAGTGGGGATATGTGTAGTTAACTTATTGTAATTATTAAATATTATTTCAATACCAGATCAGTTCAAGCCCGCGCCCGCTTCTCCTCATCCTCCCACGCCGCCTCCGGCGCTTCCTCCAAATCCTCGACGTGGTACTTCTTCCGCTCCAGCCATGCCAGCAGGCTGTAGGCGCAGGGCACCACGAAGAGGGTGAGCAGGGTCGAGATGAAGACGCCGCCGATGATGACCGTCGCCATGGGGACGCGGGTCTCCGAGCCGGCGCCCAGCCCTAAGGCCGGCGGGACGGCCGCGGCCAGGGTCGCGAAGGAGGTCATCAGGACCGGCCGCAGGCGCTGCGGGCAGGCAGAGAGCAGGGCCGCCGTCTTGTCCAAGCCCGCCTCGCGGCGCTGGTTGGTGAAGTCGACCAGCAGGATCGAGTTTTTCTTCACGATGCCCATCAGCAAGATCACGCCGATGAAGCTGTAGATGTTCAGCGATTGGTGCGTCAGGTAGAGGGCCAGCCAGGCGCCCGAGACGCTGAAGGGCAGGGCCAGCAGGACCGTGAAGGGATGGATGAAGCTGTTGTACTGGCTGCCGAGCACCATGTAGGCGACGATGATGCCCAAGACCAAGACGAAGAGCAGGCTCTGGAAGGACTCTTTGAAGGTCTCGGCCGAGCCGCTCAACACCGTCCGGTAGCCCGCGGGCAGCGTCTCCTTGGCGAGCTTGTCGACCTCTTTGAGCGCCTCGTCCTGAGATTTTCCCGGGCCGACGTTGGCGAAGATGCCGATGGCGCGCTCGCGGTCCTTGCGGGTGATGCTCTTCAGGGTTTCGCGCTGCTTGATCGTCACCACGTCGCTCAGCTTGACCAGCTCGCCGCGCTGGTTGCGCACGTAAAGCCGGTCGATGTCCTTCGAGCTCTGCCGCGCGTCCTCCTCCAGGCGCACCCGGATGTCGTTGCGGTGGCCCGATTCGGTGAACTTGCCCGTCTTGGCGCCGCCGATCATCGCGTTGATCACGCGCCCGATGTCCTCCACGCTGACCTGCCGCGCCTGCGCGGCGTCGCGGTTGGGCGTGATCTGGATCTCGGGCTGGCCGAATTGGTAGTCGGTGTCGACGTCGACGAAGTAGGGATTGCCCTTCATCTTCTTCATCAGGTCTTCCGAGACCTGGGTCAGCTTTTCCCAATCGGGCCCGCGCACGGTGAACTCGACGGGAAACCCGCGCTGCGCGGTGAAGCCGCGGGTGGAGAGGTCTTGGATGACCACCTTCAGGTCGGGGAGGGTGTTGAGCTCCTCGCGGACCCGGGACATCAAGTCGGATTGCTTTAGCGGTCGCCCCAGCTTCGGGTCGATGGGCCGCTCCTTGGGGTCCTTGAGGGTGACGAAGACGATACCGGTGTTGACCTCGCCGCCGCCGAAGCCGCCGACCGCGGCGAAATAACGCACGACCTCCGGATGCTTCGAGATCATCGCCTCGGCCTGTTTCATCATGCCGTCGGTGTAGGCCAGCGACGAGCCCAGCGGGGTCTGCAGGCGGATCAAGAACATGCTCTGGTCTTGGGCGGGGACGAACTCCTTCTTGACCTTCGGCAGCACCAGGAAGGAGGCGGCGAAGAGGGCGACCGACACCAAGATCACCGACCAGCGCCAGTTCAGGCAGAATCTCAGGACCCTTTCATAAATGCGTATCAGGCCGCCGAAGACGCCGTCGACCGCG
Organism: Deltaproteobacteria bacterium PRO3; assembly: GCA_030263375.1. Lineage (NCBI taxonomy): Bacteria > Deltaproteobacteria > Deltaproteobacteria bacterium PRO3. The sequence goes on along the minus strand of SZOV01000104.1, from coordinate 2,015 downwards.
CGGCCGAAGCGGTTTTGGTCGCCGTGCTTGACCTTCATGTAGGAGAGCCGCATCGGGGTCAGCGTCAGGGCTTCAATCAAGGATAGGCCGACCGCCACCGCCATCGTCACGCCGAATTGGAAGAAAAACTTTCCGATGATCCCCTTCATGAAGATGACCGGGATGAAGATCGCGATGATCGCCAGCGTGGCCGCCACCGCGGCGCCGGTGATTTCGCGCGCGCCGTCCTTGGCCGCCTGCATCGGCGTCTTGCCCATCTCCTGGTGGCGGACGATGTTCTCCAAAATCATGATCGCGTCGTCGACCACGATGCCGATCGCCAGGATGAGGCCCAGCATCGTGAAGTTGTTGATCGTGAAGCCGGCGAAGTAGAGGAAGGTGAAGCTGCCGACGATCGACACGGGGATCGCCAGCAGGATGTTGAAGGTCGAGGTGAAGGAGGCCAGGAAGAGCAGGCAGACGATCGCGGTCAGGATGGCCGCCAGGACCAACTCGTGTCTCAGGTCGTTGACCGTCTGCTTGATGAAGCGCGTCGAGTCGAAGTTGACGGCCAGCTTGAGGCCCTCGGGGAGGGTGGGGCGGATCTCGTCCATTTTCTTTTTCACCGCGTCGGCGACGGCCACGGCGTTGGAGCCGCGCTGCTTCTTGATCCCCAGGCCGACGGCGGTCAGGCCGTTGGTGCGGCTGATCCGGCGGATGTCGTCCAGTCCGGCCTCGACCCTGGCGACGTCGCGCATGTAGATGGGCTTGTAGATCGGCTGGCCGCCGCGGGTGCGGATGACGATGTTGCCGAACTCCTCGGGGGTGAAGACCTCGCCCATCGAGCGCAGGTTGTATTCCTTCTCCTTCGTCTCGATGCGGCCCGCCGGGATCTCGCGGTGTTCGCTTTGGACGGCGTCGATGACGTCCTGGACGGTCAGCTCCCAGGCGTCCAATTTCTGCGGGTCGATCCAGATCCGCAGGTTGGGCTCGACGAAGCCGCTCAGCAGGACCTCGCCGACGCCGCTCACCGTCTGCATCTTGTCCTTGAGCTGGTCGCGGGCATATTCCATCAGGAAGCGCAGCGGCTTGTCCCCCGAGAGCGAAATCCACATGATCGGCTGGTCCTCGGGGTTGGTCTTGGTCACGATCGGCGGGTCGATGTCGGTGGGCAGCCGGTTCTGCGCCTGGGCGATCTTGGTCTGCACCTCCTGCAGGGCGACGTCGATGTCGCGGTTCAATTCGAACTCGATCGTGATGTTGGCCTCCTCCTGCCGCGAGGAGGAGGTGATATTGCGGATGCCCTGTATCGAGAGCACGGCGTCCTCGATGACGTCGACGACGTCCGATTCCATGATCTCCGGCGCCGCGCCTTCGTAGGTGACGGAGATGTTGACCACGGGAAAGTCCACGTCCGGCATCTCGCTGATGCCCATCCTCGTCAGGCTGATCGCGCCGAACAGGATGAGGCCGAACATCAGCATCCAGGCGAAGACGGGGTTCTTGATGGAGATGTCGGCTAAGTTCATGGCATGGCTCCCGCGGTGACCTGGAGGGCCAGCCAATCCAGCCAGGTCTGCACCTCGGCGGTGTTGCGCTGGCGGAGCGCGTCCAGCCAGGTTTGCTGCGATTGCAATAGGTCGATGGTGTTGATCAGGCTGTCCTTGAAGTCCTGGGCCTGCAGGCCGTAGCTGTTGCGCGCCTTGTCGGCGGCGCTCTGGAATTTCTTGAATTGATTCCGGGACGAGACGTAGCCGTCGTAGGACTTCTGTACCTCGGTGCCGGCGCTGCGGCGGGTGAGCTCTTCCTGGAGCTGGGCCTGCTTGGCCAGGGTCTTGGCCTCGCGGATCTGCCCGACCGTCTCCCAGTTGAAGACCGGGATTCCCACGTTGAAGGTCGCGTCCCACTTGATGTCGCGCTGGAAGCCGGCGCGGTAGGGGTAATAGTTGGCGGTGACGTCGGCCTGCGGAAGCAGGTCGCCCTGACGGATCTTCACCTCGCCCCGGGCCAGCTGTACGGCGTCGCGGGCGGCCTGG
>SZOV01000103.1 GCA_030263375.1 Deltaproteobacteria bacterium PRO3 | reverse complement strand
CGGTCCCCCGGCACCGGCCTCGCGTCCGCTTGGGGAATCGCCCCTGCCCGCGCTGCAGCTCAGCCTGATGTCCGCCCTTCGCCCCGAGGGAGGCGGTTCCCGGGCCCCCGCGCCGATCGAGGCCCGGCTCGACCAATTGGTCCGTCCGGAGTTCGGCGAAGAGGCCGTGACGCCCATGCCGCGCAACGGCGGTCGCTCGCGCCGGGCGGTGCGCCGCATCGGCATCCTGACCAGCGGCGGCGACGGCCCGGGCGAGAACGCCGCGATCCTGGCCCTGGTGCGCGGGGCGATTCAGGTCCACGGCTGGGAACCTGTCGGCATTTTCGACGGCTACAGGGGGCTCTTGCAGCCGGAAGGCCGCATCCGCGAGTTGCTCCTTACCGATGTCTCGGGCGACGCCGCGGTGGGCGCCGCACTCCAAAGGCTTTACGGCGGCAGGACGCCTCCGGGGTTGGCCGCGACGCATGTCGATATTTCCACGCTGGGCGGCGACATCCTGCGCAGCAGCCGCACCAATCCCGTCCAGGGTGATCCGCAGGCGACGCGCGTGAAAGAAACCATGCGGGCGCATGGTCTCGACGCCCTGATTATTCTCGGCGGGAACGGCTCGATGCGGGCCGCCAACGCCCTGCGCGAGGCGGGGGTGCCGGTAGTCGGGATCCCGCAGAGCATCGACTTGGACGTCTGGGGCAGCGAGCATTCCCTCGGTTTCCCTTCCGCCGTTGCCAAGGGGGCGAGCGAGCTGCATCACTTCCACAACACCGCCCACAGCTGCGACCGCTGGTTTTTGGTCGAGGTGATGGGGCAGCACTACGGCATGCTCACCCTGGCGGTGGGCCGGGAGTCGCGAGTCGCGGATTCGGTGTTTATCGAGGTGCCGCGGCCCTTGAGCGACGTGCGCGAGGTCATCGAGCGCGCCCGAGCGACGCGCGCGCACGGCGTGCTGTTGTTTTCGGAGGGCGTGAAATTCCGCGGCGAGGGCGTCTCGACCATCGAGCCGCCGCGCGGCACCGACGTCCACGGCCGCTTGGTCGTCGAGAGCGGGGACGTCGTGCGCTGGCTGCGCGCGCCCCTGGCCGAGATGGGCATCACCCACACGCGCCCCGAATCGCTGGGCTACCTGCTGCGCGGCGCGGATCCCACGCCCCACGAGATCGGACTGGCCAACCTCTTGGCGGCGGGGGCCCTGCGCTTGGTGGAGACGGGGCACTTCGGTCGCATGGTCGGGACGGGCTTCGCGGAGGGCTCCGCGGAACTGCGCCTGGTCTACCCCAAGCTCTCCCGCGTGGCGCGTCTGCAAAAACCCGCGCCGGAGGAATATTTTCTGCACGTCCGGGATTTACTGGAGCGGCGAGGGGAGTAACTTGAGGGCCGGCTCGGGGCCTGCTTAACGCCGCGGTCCCATGCGCAGCGCGAGGAAGTCCTTCAGCGAGAGCGCCGCAGTCTTGAGATAGGGATTTTTCTTTTTCTCCTCGCCCAAGGTGCTTTGCGGTTTTTCCGCGTAATTGTGCCCCGGCAACAGGACGGTCCGGTCGTCCATCCGCATCAATTTTTGCGTCAAGGTGTAGTACATCTGCTCGGGGTCTCCGCCGGGGAGGTCGCAGCGCCCGCAGCCCTGGATGAAGAGGGTATCGCCGCTGACCAGGTGCTGCCGCACCTCGAAGCACTGGCTGCCCGGCGTATGGCCGGGGGTGTGCAGCAGCCGCACCGTCAGGTCGCCGACGCGCACCTCTTGTCCGTGATCGCTTTTCACCAAATGTTCCCCGGCCTCCTTGACGAACTCTGCGTCATGCTTGTTCACGTAAACCGGGATCTGCCGCGCCTCGAGCAGCTCCTCGACGCCGTTGGTGTGGTCGTAGTGGTGGTGGCTGATGAGGGCGCCGACGATCTGCATGTCGTCTTGGGCGGCTTGACGCAGGATGCTATCGACCTGCCAGGCCGGATCGACCACCAAGGCCTGACGCGAGACTGGATCCCCGATCAAATAGACGAAATTTTCCATGGGGCCTACTTCCATTTGGCGCAAATAGAACGGGTTTTGCATGACCGGCTCCTTTTTAGGACTTTTATCATAGATCTTTAGCTTCCGCTTTGAATAGCGCTATAATTTTATAGAAGGTCCGGGTTTGCCGTGGTTTTCCGCGGGCCGGGAAGGGTCCGCGGGTCCGCGCGAATTCGCTTGCGGAATGAAGCCACAGCGGTATGTAGGCGGCAGGCCATGAAAACTCTCAGCTTCAAGACATTAACTCTCGAGGTCGACAAGCAGTACGCCGTCCTCAAATTCAACCGCCCGGACTTCCGCAACGCCTACACCGACGAGATGGGCCTCGAGCTCCTAGACGCGCTCCACGAACTGGCGGCGCCCGCGGTGCGCTCCGTCGTACTCACCGGTTCCGGCAGTGACTTCTCCATCGGCTTCGATCCTCTGGTGATGAAAGAACACCTCGGCGAGGCGCCTATGCTGTTCCGCAAGGCGACGGGCTACCTCCACCAGATCATCGCCGAGCTGCGGCGCCTGCCCAAGCCCGTGATCGGGGCCATCAACGGTCCGGCCGCCGGCACCGGCTTCAGCTTCGCCCTGGCCTGCGATTTTATCCTGGCCTCCGAGACCGCAAGCTTTTCCAGTTCGTATATCAACGTGGGGCTAAGTCCCGACGGGGGGCTCAGCTACTTCTTGACGCGCCTGGTGGGCCCGCAAAAATGCGCCGAGCTCGTCATGACCGGCAAGACCATCAGCGCCCGCAAGGCCCTCGAGCTGGGCATCATCAGCGGGGTGGTCCCGCCGGACAAATTGATGGAGGAGGCCCAAAGCCTCGCGGTGTATTTCGCCAACGGGCCGACCCTGGCCTTGGGGAGGGCGAAGCGGCTGATCGATACGGCGCTCAGTCATTCCCTCGAGGAGCAACTCGAGGAGGAGCGCCAGTCGATAATCGAGATATCGACGAGCAACGATTTTAAAGAAGGGCTCAACGCCTACGTGAACAAGAAGGGCAAACCCAATTTCGGAGGGCGCTGAGGTGCGGCGCAAGGCGGCCATGGCCAAACCGGCAAAAGTGATTCCCCTGCGCTCCGGCGGGCCTCGCCGGCAGCGGGGCGCCTCGCAGGCCTCCGAGCACCTCCACGAGCTCGAGGCCTTCGACTACACCCTCGATCTCCTGATGGAGGACTTCGGCAAGAAGCACCTCAAGGAAAGCTGCGTCCTCTGCGAGCCCATGAAGACCCTCGGCCTGCACCGCGACGCGGTCATGGTGGACCTCGCCGAGACGCTCTTCTTGGCCTTTTTTCCCTCTTTCGAGGGCTATGTCCAAGACCTCAAGGAAAGCCTGGTGCAGGGGCTGCTCGACCGGCGCAACCTCCGGCGCTACGACAGCTGGCAGGACAAGCTGAAAGACCTGCTGCGCGAGCAGGTCCTGGCCGACCTGGGCGATTTCTTCACCGACATCCAAAAGCACCTGATCAAGCACGCCGGCGTCGAGCTCGAGGAAGAGCGCCGCGCGGAGGTCCTGGCCCAGGCCTTCGGCCGCCTCGAGCGGGGCTGGATGTGGAGACCTTGACTTTCCTTCGGGGGCCGGTTTAAGCCCCGTCCATGCAAAAACGATTGATCCGAGTGGCCCACAGCCCCGACAGCGACGACGCCTTCATGTTCTACGCGCTCGCGAAGGACAAGATCGACACCGGCGAGTTTCGCTTCGACCACGTCCTCTCCGACATTCAGACCCTCAACCAGGAGGCGCTGAAAGGCACCTACGAGGTCTCGGCCATCTCTTTCCATGCCTTTCCCCAGGTGGCCGATCGTTACGCCTTGCTGCCTTCGGGCAGCTCGATGGGGGACCGCTACGGGCCGATGGTGATCGCGCGCGAGCCTCACGCGCCCTCGGTGCTGCGGGAGAAAAAGGTGGCCGTGCCCGGCCTGATGACGACGGCCTTCCTGGCCCTGAGGCTCTACGAGCCGAACATCGATTACGTCGTGATGCCCTTCAACGAGATCCTGCCGGCGGTCGCCGAGGGCAAGGTCGACTTGGGCCTGATCATCCACGAAGGCCAATTGACCTACGTTCAGAGCGGCCTGCACAAGATCGTCGACCTGGGCGAGTGGTGGTACGAAAAGACCGGCGGCCTGCCGCTGCCGCTCGGCGGCAACGTGGTGCGGAAGGACTTGGGGCCTGAAAACTGCCTCAAGGTCAGTGACATCCTCCGCAAGGCGATCCAATACTCTCTCGACCACCGCCCCGAGGCTCTCGATTACGCCTTGAGCTTCGCCCGGGGCATGGACCCCAAGACCGCCGACCGCTTCGTCGGGATGTACGTGAACGAGTTGACGGTGGATTACGGCGAGCGGGGGAGGGCGGCGTTGCGGCGCCTGTTCGAGGAGGCGACGGCGAAGAAGTTGATCCCCGAGATGCCGTCCTTGCAATTTGTGGGGGATTAATCGTGCTCTTCCAGCCACCGCACGATTTCCGGATAAACTTCCTTCGGCGCGTTTTTCCCCAACAATAGATCGATGTGCCCGTAATCGTGTTCGTGCCCTCGAGACTTGCCGAAGACCATCAGGGTCTTTTTCGCGCTGGGCAGGCGGCGGAAGGCCAGGCGGATGTCCGCCAGCGGCGTGAAGCTGTCGACCGAGCCCGCGATCATCAGGATGGGCATGGACAGCTCTTCCAGGCTTTTCATGAAATCGATCTTCTTGTCCTTGCTCGCGAAGTATTGATGGTTGAGCCAGTCGTGGATCTGCAGGATCAGGCTCGTCGGGACGCTCTCCACCGCGTGCTCCATGATATTGATCAGGATCTCCCGGGTCATGTTCTCGCGCGAGAAGAGGGCATTATCTTCCAATCCCAGGAGAAGGTCGACGAATCGCGTGGCCATCTTGGATAGCGTCTTGTAGGGCAAGCGGGGAAAGAGCTTGATGATGCGGTCGAAGCGGTGCGTGATCTTGAAATAGCCCGGCCGCGAGGCCGTTGTCACCGGCGTCGCGATGGTGATGAGGCTTTGGAAGATATTTCGCCGGTGGTAATTGTGGGCAAAAGGATAGGCGAGTAGCCCTCCCAGGCTGTGGCCGACCCAATGGAATTTCTTCGCACCCGTCAGGGAGAGCATGGTGTCGGCCGCCGCGGGCAGGTCCTGAAAGACGAAGTCGTCGAAGTACCATTTATAGGGCTGAAAGGTCCCCTTCTTGCTGAGGCCCGAGCCGCGCAGGTCGACGATCCAGCAATCGAAGCCTTTCTTGCTTAAGTGGTGGGCGAGGCTTAAGTCCTTGATGGGGAAGTCCATGTTCCGGTAGTTGCTCGCCAGGCCGTGGACCAAGAGCACCGGATGCCGCGACTTCTTCCCGGGATGATGGTGAAGGGCGATCTTCCAGCCATCCTGGGTGCGCGCGTAGTGGATTTCAGGCTTGTTCGAATGCTTGCTCATGTAATCCGAATTTCAAAAAACCGCCGTTCGCCCCGAGAAGACTGTTTTCGCATAAAATCGGCGATTGGGCCAGGAGATTGATGGGCCTGGATTTGCGGGCATTTTCCCTTAAAATACGATTGTCTTGGTTTTTTATTTCATGCTAGACCCTGGGGCTCGAGAGAGGAGATGTATACTTTGTAGCCCTGAAGGAGCCTCCGACCATGGCCGATAAAAACGACAAACTCCCCAAGCAGCCGGACGGCAAGTTTTACGTCGACAGCCAATGCATCGACTGCAACCTGTGTCGCGAGACCGCGCCCGACAACTTCAAGCGCGACGACGACAACGGCTATTCTTACGTGTACAAGCAGCCCGGCAGCCCCGAAGAAGAAAAGCTCTGCCAGGAGGCCCTTGAGGCCTGTCCGGTCGAGGCCATCGGCAGCGACGGCGCCTGAAAGGCCTGAATTCGAGGTTTTGGAAGGCGTTCGCAAGAACGCCTTTTTTTATGGTGCTACCGGCTCGTTTAGAACGATCCTAACGTCCTTATCGCCAAGTTCGACCCACTCGCGGTCGCTGCGGCCCAAGACGTCTCCGGGCTGGGCGGGGTTGGCGTTGCCGTCCTTGTCCAGCCTTGCGGTGACCTTGAGTTTTCCGGATAATTCGGTCCCCGGGATCATGGCGTCGATTTCGGTCAGGGAATAAGAAACGGGGTATTGAAAGGGCGGGAACATTTTTTTGACCGCGGCGATCTGCCCACGCTCGTTGCGGGCGATGACGAAGAGGACGGCCAGCGGGTCGGCCTGGGCCTTGGCGGTCTCGGCCAGGTCCACGGTGCCGGAGACGAGGACCTTCTGGGCAGCCGGGTCGCCGAGGGGCTCGGTTTTGGGTTCTTTGGTGCAGGCGGTGAGCCAAGCCATCGCGCAGGCAAGCGTAAGGGCCAAGGGCAGGCGCAGGGTTTGAAGCATTTTCCTCTCCTTTCGCCCTCCATAAAATGACGGACGTCAAATTACAACAGGAAGTGCGGGAAGAGCTGGTCCGCCGGGGCTTCGAGATCGTCCGCTTCGCGCGGCCGCCCTTGGGCGCCGCCGCGCGCGAGCGTTTCGCCGAGTGGCTGGCGCAGGGCTTTCAGGGGGACATGGGCTATTTGGAGCGGCGCCGCGGCGAACGCCTGAATCCGGAGTCGCTGCTCGGCGACCTCCGCGGCGTGATCGTCTTGGGCCATCCCTACGACTGCGGCCTGCCCAACACGGAGGCGCCGGAAGCGGGGAACGTCTCGCGCTATGCCTGGGGCCGGGACTATCACGATGTCCTGGGGGAAAAGCTGCGGGACTTTCAAGCCTGGCTGCAGGCGAGACGCCCCGAGGTCGCCTGTTACGCCGGCGTCGATGCGGCGCCGATCCTGGAGAAGGCCTGGGCCGAGCAGGCCGGCCTGGGCTGGTTGGGAAAACACACCAACATCATCCATCCCGAACGCGGCTCCTATTTTTTCTTGGCGGTCCTGCTCACCAACCTCGAATGGCTCCCCGACGCGCCCGAGGCCGACCGCTGCGGGACTTGCACACGATGCATCGAGGTCTGTCCGACGCGGGCCATCGTCGCGCCCTACCAATTGGACGCCAGGCTCTGCATCTCGTATCTGACCATTGAGCTGAAAGGGCCGATCCCCCGCGAGCTCAGGCCCCTGATCGGCAACCGCATTTTCGGCTGCGACGACTGTCAAGAGGTCTGTCCCTGGAACCGCTTCAGTCGGCCGACGGCGGAGGGGAGTTTTTATCCGGGGGAGGGGGTGCGCAACCAGCCCTTGGTCTCGTTCCTCGGTTTGGACGAAAGGGGCTTCAAGGAAAGATTCGCCGGCTCGGCGATCCTGCGCGCCAAACGCCGCGGTTTTTTGCGCAACGTCTGCGTGGCGATCGGCAACAGCGAAAGGCCGGAGTTGGCGGAGGCATTGGTTCCGGCGCTCAGCGACGCCGAGCCCCTAGTGCGCGGCCACGCGGCCTGGGCCTATGCTCGGCTCTTGGGAGCGGCGGCGCGGCCGGCGTTGGAGCGGAGCTTGGCCACGGAAAGCGATTCTTGGGTGACGGAGGAGTTGACGGCGTCCCTGGCCGGCTAAGTCCACTTCTCGAAATGGATCGCCTCGCGCGGGTAACCGTTCTTACCGAGGGTTTCCAGCAGCGAATTGATCATCGGCACCAAGCCGCAGGCGTAGATCTGGCGGCCTTCGGGACTGGGGTAATGGCGGAGCAGGACATCCTGCACATAGCCCGTCTCGCCCTGCCAAGTCTGCGGGCGGCTGACGGTGGGGATGTATTCGAAATGGGGGTGCTGTGCGGCGAGCGCCTTGAATTCTTCGTCGAAGAGCACCTCGTTTTCGTAGCGCACGCCGAGGATCAGCGTCATTTTGCCCGGGTGCCCGTCCTTGAGCAGCGTGTGGATCATCGCGCGCAGCGGTGCCACGCCGGTGCCGGTGGCGACGAAGAGCAGGTGCGGGGGCAGGGGCTCCTTCAGCTTGAAGACGCCCAGCGGCCCCTCCATCGGCATCACGTAGCCTTCCTTCAGCGTGAAGAAGTAGCTCGAGACATAGCCGCCCTCGACCTTCTTGATGCAGAGCTCGATCTTGTTGGGCCAGTGGGGCGGGCTTGCGATGGAGTAGGGTTTGCGGGCCGTTTTGCCCTCTTTGGGCACCTCCACCATCACGAATTGGCCGGCCCGGTAGTCGAAGCGCGGCTTCTCGGGAAACTCGAAGTGGAAATTTCGCACGGTCGAGCTGAGCTCGTCGATCTTCACCAGGTGCGCATTGTAAATCTCTTTGACCTTGGCCATCGTCTCAATACCTCGGCAGTTCGGGATCGGCCTTGAGGGCGTAGGCGTCGATGCCGCCCGTCAAGTTTCGCACATCCGTGAAACCCTGGGAAACAAGAAATGCCGCGGCCTGCAGGCTGCGCACGCCGTGATGGCAGAGTGCCACCGTCGTCTTGCCGCGGTCCAGCTCGGCGAAGCGTCCCGGAAGCCGGCCCAGCGGGATTAGAACGCTTTGGGGAAGGTGCACGGCCTCAAACTCCCAGGGCTCGCGCACGTCGAGCAGCTGGAAGTCTTTTCCGGAGCGCAGCCATTCGCTCAACTCTTGGGGATCGATGCGGCCGACCATGGTTTCCTTCTTTGGGTTGACAAGGCCTTGGGCGGGTTCTACACCCTGGAAGGCCCGGTCGGTGAAAAAACGAGCCACGCTCCTATATAAACAGGGAAAAGAATGGAAGACTTAATTCGCCAGCTCCTCAAAGAAATCGGGGAAGACCCAGAGCGGGAGGGCCTGCAAAAAACCCCCGGCCGCGTCGCGCGGGCCCTCAAGTTCCTCACCCAGGGCTACGCCATGGACCCGCAAGAGGTCATCAACGGCGCCAAGTTCACCGAAAAATACAACGAGATGATCGTGGTGAAGGACATCCAGATCTACAGCCTCTGCGAGCACCACCTGCTGCCCTTCTGGGGCAAATGCCACGTCGCCTATATCCCCCGCGAGAAGATCATCGGCCTCTCCAAGATCGCGCGCTTGGTCGAGATCTTCTCCCGCCGCCTCCAGGTCCAAGAGCGCATGACCACGCAAATCGCCAAGATCATTCAAGATTCCCTCGAGCCGCTCGGCGTCGCCGTGGTCATCGAGGCCGAGCACCTCTGCATGCAGATGCGCGGGGTGCAGAAGCAGGGCTCCAAGGCGATTACCTCCGAGATGCTGGGCGCCTTCCGCAGCAACGAGGCCACCCGCGCCGAGTTTATGCATTTGATAAAATGACCCGCCTTTGCTAGCCCCAACCCATGGACGCCGCCCTGCAATCCATTTTCGAAAAGGTCCAAAACGAGCAGCGCATCGACGCCGACGACTGCCGCGCCCTCTTCGCCAGCAACGACCTATTGGCCTTGGGCCGCATCGCCAACCTGGCCCGCGAGCGCAAAAACGGCAACCGCGCCTTCTACAACATCAACCGGCACATCAACTATTCCAATGTCTGCTACGTCGACTGCAAGTTCTGCGAGTTCGGCCAACCGAAGAGCTCGCCCAAGGCCTACGAGCTCTCGATGGAAGAGATGGAGCGGATGGGGCGGGAGGCGGCGGCCCAGGGCGCGACCGAGTTTCACATCGTCGGCGGGCTGCACCCCGACCTCAAGCTCGACTATTACGAGAACCTCTTGCGTACCTTCAAGGCGGCCGCGCCCCAGGTGCACCTGAAGGCCTTTACCGCCGTCGAGATCGATTATTTCGCGAAGATCAGCCGGCTGAGCGTGCAGGAGGTGTTGAAGCGCCTGATCGCCGCCGGCCTGGGCTCGATGCCGGGCGGGGGCGCCGAGGTGATGACCGAACGGGTGCGCAAGCTGGTCTTCCCCAACAAGATCGGCGCCGAGCGCTGGCTCGAGATCCATCGCATTGCCCACGGCCTGGGGCTGCGCTCCAATGCGACGCTGCTCTACGGGCACGTCGAGAATGACGAGGATAAGGTCGTGCACCTGCAAAGGCTCCGCGACCTGCAGGACGAGACAGGCGGATTCCAGACCTTCATCCCCTTGAGCTTCGTGCCCTACGACACCCAGCTGGCCCACCTGCCGCCGCCGACGGGGCTGTCGGACCTGAAGCACATCGCGATCTCGCGCATCTTTTTGGACAACTTCGCCCACGTCAAGGTCTACTGGATCATGACCGGCATCAAGGTGGCGCAGCTCGCGCTCAACTTCGGCGCCGACGACATCGACGGCACCGTGATGCAGGAGCGCATTGTTCACATGGCCGGCGCCGAGACGCCGGAGGGTCTGCACGTCGACGAGCTGGTCAAGCTGATCCGCGAGGCGGGGCGCGAGCCCGTCGAGCGGGATACCCTTTACAACATCGTCTCCCGCGCGGCGTAGGGGCGAACCCAAGGTTCGCCCTTATAACTTGACGAACTTCCAATAATCGATTGCCCGTCCCATCGCCTTCCACTTCTTTTCGAAGTAGGTCGGGTACAGTGACTCGATCGCATGTTTCTCGAAGCCCCCGACCTCCTCGAAGGCCGCGACGATTTCTTCGGAATAAAATCCCGCGTCAGTCGCGTTGTAGATTGCCCCGCCCGGCTTGAGGTAGT
>SZOV01000102.1 GCA_030263375.1 Deltaproteobacteria bacterium PRO3 | reverse complement strand
AGGACCACGATCGGGACCACCCTCCCCTCCTCGGCCAGGTTTTGGTAGACCGAGGAGATGCTGATGCGATGCCGGCCGAGGATCGAGGTGATCTTCGCCAGGACGCCCGGCCGGTCCAGCGCCTGGAAACGCAGGTAGTACGGACCCTTCAACGAACCAATGGGCTCGATCGCCGCATCGCGGACCTTGTCGGCGTAGAGCCCCAGCGGCGGCACCGTGTAGGCGACGCCGGCGATGAGGTTGCGCGCCACCTCGACGATGTCGCCCACCACCGCGGAGGCCGTGGGGCCGCTGCCCGCGCCGGCGCCGTAAAGCATCCCCTCGCCGACGAAATCGCCCTCGACCAAGATCGCGTTATGCACCCCGCGCACCGCCGCCAGCATGGAGCCCGCCGGGATCATCGTCGGGTGGACCCGCGCCTGGATCTTGGCGCCTTGGGACTTGGCGATGGCGAGCAGCTTGATCTCAAATCCAAAGCGCTTGGCGCACTCGAGGTCGAAGGCCGACAGCCGGCGGATCCCCTCGACGAAGAGTTTGTCGACCGGGACGTGCACGCCGTAAGCGATCGAGACGAGGATGGCCAGCTTGTGGGCCGCGTCCCAGCCGTCGATGTCGAAGCCCGGGTCGGCCTCGGCGTAGCCCAGCTCTTGGGCCCGCTTCAGGGTGGCCTGAAAATCCGCACCCTTCTCGGACATCTCGCTCAAGATGAAATTGCAGGTGCCGTTGACGATGCCGAAGAGCGAGAGGATCCGATTGGCCACGAAGCCCTCGCGCAGCGCCCGCAGGATGGGGATCCCCCCGCCGACCGCGGCCTCGAAGCAGATGTCGACCTGGGCCGCCTTGGCCGCGCCGAAGACTTCGCGGCCGTGTAGGGCCAACAGGGCCTTGTTGGCGGTGACCAGGTGCTTGCCGGCCTTGATAGCCGCCAAGGCCAGAGTCTTGGCCTCCTGGGTGCCGCCCATCACCTCGACGACAACCTGGATCTCCGGGTCGCGCAGGATCTCGCGGTAATCCTCGGTGAACAGACCCGCGGGGGCCTTGACGCCCCGCCGCTTCGACTTGTCGCGCACGGCGATCTTCTTGATCTCGACCGGCGCGCCGATGCGCTGGGCCAGGAGGGCGCGGTGCCGCTGGAGGATCTCGTAAACCCCGCGGCCCACCGTGCCGAAACCGACCAAACCGACTTTGATGGAGGCTCGTTTCATCGCTTGTTCAACGCCTTCTTGATGCCCTGCACGGCCTGCTTGATGCGCTTGACGTTCTCGACTAAGGCGAAGCGCACGTAGCCCTCGCCGTGCTCGCCGAAGCCGATGCCCGGCGAGACCGCGACCTTGGCCTCCTGCAGGAGGTATTTGCTGAACTCAAGGCTGCCCATCGCCGTGAAGGCCTCGGGAATCCTCGCCCAAACGAACATCGTCGCCCGCGGCTTCACGATCGGCCAACCGACGCGGTTGAGCCCGTCGCAGAGCGCGTCGCGGCGCTCGCGGTAGATCTCGACGATCTCCTTGACGCACTTCTCGGGGCCATTCAGGGCCACTGTCGCGGCGATCTGGATGGGCTGAAACATACCGTAGTCCATGTAGCTTTTGATCTTGCTGAGGGCAGCGATGATCTCGCGGTTGCCGACGCAGAAGCCGACCCGCCAGCCCGGCATGCTGTAGCTCTTGGAGAGCGTGTAAAACTCGACCGCCACGTCCTTCGCGCCCACCACCTGGAGGATGCTGGGCGGCTTCGGACCCTCGAAGACCAGGTCGGCGTAAGCAAAGTCGTGCACGACGATCATGCCGTGCTCTTTGGCGAAGGCGATGACGCGTTCGAAGAAGGGCAAGTCGACCGTCTGCCCCGTCGGATTGGACGGGAAGCTCAAGATCAACAACTTCGGCTTGGGCCAGATGCTCTTGGTGGCGCGGTCGAGGTTCTCGAAAAAATCCGTCTCGTCGTCGGTGCGCACGCTGCGCGCGTCGGCGCCGGCGATGACCGTCGAGTAAATGTGTATCGGATAGGACGGGTTCTGCACGATGACCACGTCGCCGGGCGCGGTGGTCGCAAGCATGAGGTGCGAAAGCCCCTCCTTCGCGCCGATCGTCGCGATGGCCTCTCGGTCGAAGTCGAGCTCGACGCCGTAGTTGCGCTTGTACCAGTCGCAGATCGCCATCCGCAGCTTGGGGATGCCGCGCGAGACCGAGTAGCGGTGGTTCTTGGGCTTCTTCGCGGCCTCGACGAGCTTGTTCACGATGTGCGGCGGCGTGGGCAAGTCGGGGTTTCCCATGCCCAGGTTGATGATGTCCTCGCCGCGCTTGCGGGCCTCGCTCATGAGCTGGGTCACGACGCCGAGGGTGTAAGGCGGGAGGCGTTTGATGCGGTCGAATTCCATAGGGAAAAAGCCATAAGGAAGGCGACGGCCTTCCGGGGCCCTCGTTTCAAATGTCATTGCGGGCCCGCCTTGTCAAATGAATCAGCGATCAGCCGACCTGCGCCAGGCTCAGGCGCCCCTTCCAGCGGTGCAAAAGGATCGGACGGATCATGCGGTTCTCTTCGAGGGTTAGCTGCGGGTCCTTTTCCAAAAGCTCCCGCGCCGCCTCACGAGCGGCCTCCAGCAGGTCCAAGTCGCTGACCAAATTGCCCACCCGAAAGTCGGGCAGGCCCGACTGGCGGGTCCCCAAAAAATCCCCCGGGCCCCGAATCTTGAGGTCCTCCTCGGCGATCTTGAAACCGTCGGAGGAGGCCTCCATGACCTTGAGGCGCTCCTTGGCCAAATCCGACTGCCTGAAGTCCGTAGCGAGGATGCAGTAAGACTTCTGCCCGCCCCGCCCCACCCGGCCGCGCAGCTGGTGCAGCTGGGAGAGCCCGAAGCGCTCGGCGTGCTCGATGACCATCAAGGTCGCGTTGGGGACGTCGATCCCGACCTCGATGACCGTCGTGGAGACGAGGATCTGAGTCTCGTTTTTGGAGAAACGCCCCATCACCTCTTCCTTCTGCAGGTTCTTCATCCGGCCGTGGAGCATTTCCACCTTAAATTCCTTAAAAATTTCCTTAAGTTTTTCATAAGCTTTAGTGGCATCTTTCAAGTCTAACTTCTCGCTCTCCTCGATCAGGGGAAAGACGAAATAAGCCTGCTGCCCGGCCCTCACCTTCTCGCGGACGAAGTCGTAGAGCTTGGGGCGATCCTTCTCGTACATGATGCGGGTCAGGATCGGGACGCGGCCCGGCGGCAACTCGGTGATAAGCGAAAGATCCAAGTCCCCGTAGAGCGTCATCGCCAGGGACCGGGGAATCGGCGTCGCGGTCATGACCAGGACGTCGGGCTGCTCGGACTTCTTCATGAGGACCATGCGCTGGCGGACGCCAAAGCGGTGCTGCTCGTCGATCACTACCAGGCTCAGGCGGTCGAAGGCGACGTCTTCCTCCAACAGGGCGTGGGTGCCCACCACGATGACGGGCTCGCCGCGCTTAAGCAATTCCAAGATCTCGTCCCTTTCCTTGCCCTTCGTCGAGGCCGTCAAGAGGCGGACGGGGATGCCCATGCCCTCCAGGAGCCGGCTGAAGTTTTTGAAGTGCTGGTCGGCCAGGATCTCGGTGGGGGCCATGACGGCGGCCTGGCGGCCGTTTTCCACGGACAAGAGGGCTGCAAAGAGGCAGACCAAGGTCTTCCCGCTCCCCACGTCCCCTTGGAGAAGCCGGTTCATCGGCCGCGGGGAGCACATATCCCGCGTAATCTCCCGGATGGCGCGCTCCTGCCCCTCGGTGAGGGTGAAGGGCAGTTTTCCGCGAAGGGCCTCTTGAAAGCGAAATTTGGCCTCGTGGGCGATGCCGGTCATTACCTGCGCCCTTTGCCGGCGGAAGGCCAGGCCCAGCTGCAAGTAGAAGAATTCCTCAAAGACAAGCCGCCGGTGAAAGGGCGAGCGCAGTGCCGTCCAGACCTCGGGCGAGTCCTCGTCCAAGGGGCGGTGAATCCGGGAAAAGGACTCCGCCTGCCCCGGAAATCCCCACTTGCACCGCAAGGCCTCGGGCAGCGTCTCCGCCAGCCGATCCCCCAGGCCCTCCAAGAGAAAGTCGAGGGCCTTGCGGATCTGCCTCTGGTGCAGGCCCTCCGTGGTTGAATAGACCGGCACCAAGCCGAGGTGCTTTTGAAAATCCTCTTCCTCGAAGAACTCCTTCACGGGGGTCACTTCGGGATGCACCATCTGCTTTTCCCCGCGAAACAGGCTGACCTCGCCGAAAAACAGGAACTTCTCGCCCTTCTTGAAGCGCTCTTGAAAGAATTTTCTCGGATAATGGAACCACTTGACCGTGAGATATCCCTGGCCGTCGGTGACAATGACTTCGAAGATCCTCCGGCCGCGACGCCCCAATACCACCTCCCCGACCGCGTCGACCTGCCCGTAGACCACGCGCTGTTTGCCGGGCTGGGTCTTAGCGATGGAAGCGATGCTGCGGCGGTCCAGGTAGCGAAAGGGCAGGTGATAGAGCAAGTCTTCAAAGGTCGCGACGCCCAAACGTTCAAACAACTTGCCGAGGTAAGGCCCCACCCCCTTCACATATTGGACCGGAGAATTGAACCAGGCGATGTTTTCCTGAATCGCATCCATGAGAAATATGGGGGAAAAAAAAAGCCCCCCGCGTTTGCGGGGGGCCTTTGGGATTTAACCTCAACCCGAATATCGTCCCGTCATTATTGCTCGACGTGGAATTCGGTGCGGCGATTCTTCGCACGACCTTCGGCCGTGTCGTTGGTCGCCACCGGCTTGCTCTCGCCGAAACCAACCGCATCCAGCATGGAGGCCGGGATACCCTTGTTGACCAGGTAGGCCTTCACGGCATTCGCGCGGCGCTGCGACAGCTTCATGTTGTAAGCGTCGGAGCCGATCGAGTCGGTGTAACCCTCGATCTTGACCATCTTGATGCTCGGGTTGCTCTTGATGATGGAGACAACGTCATCGAGGATGGGATAGGACTGCGGGCGAATGTTAGCACGGTCGAATTCGAAGTGGATGACCTGATCGATGGTGATCTGGCGCGCTTCGACTTGAGCCGGACGATCGCAAGCAGGGCAAGGCTCGGGAGCCCAGTTGTAGTTCAGGCCCAAGAAAGCCCGGAAGTCCGGAGAACCGACGCCGAGGGTCAGACCCGCGCCGCCGCCGACGTTGATGTCCCAGTGCTCGGCAACCTTGATGCGGAAACCGCCGAGGACCTCAGCCGGGGTTTGGACTTCGTTTTCGAACAGGTCACGAATGACCGGCTCGGTGTGGGCTTCGACCAGGAACGACAGGCGCTCGATGATCTTGATCGAGAGACCCAGACCCAAGAGGAGCTGGTCGTCGATGCGAACGCCGCCAATCGTCACGTCGTCGCGGCCCAGATAACCGACGTTAAGGGCCAACTTGACGCGCTCATGGATGTTGAAGTCGAGAGCGATCTTGATACCGCCGGTGACGGTGCCGTTGCCCACGAAGTGGGTGGAGTCGCCGGAAGGAATGGTGAAGAAGGGAACCAGGGCGAGACCGATCAGCTTATCCTCGTTGTTGAGGATGCGGAACTTGAGCTCCATGCGGATGTCGCCAAGTTCGGTCATGCTGTCGCTAGCGCCGGTACCGGTGCCGAAAGGAGGGCCCAGGGTGTTGACGTAGTCCAACCAGAAGACCACCGGGATGTTCATGCCGACCGAGAACCAGTCCAGAAGACCGTAGGTGGCGTAGAAGTTGCCGGTGATGGTGTTGTCCACGACGCCGGCGAAGCGGCGACCCAACACGGGGAACGCAACCTCAAGAGGGTTGTGGGCAAAGTCAACGTAGAAACCGGCGTTCCAGCCGTGTTTCGCAACCGTCTGGCTGGAGTACACGGTGAAATAGTCGGTTCGGTTGGAGATGGCGGGCTTGAAGTTCAGAACGTCAAAGCTCGACACCAAAGCGTGGGCAGAAGGCGCAGACGCCGTAACCACGGCGGCCATGCCTAATGCGGCACAGAGTGTTTTGAGGCTTTTTCTCATACATCTATCCCCTTTCCAGGATGAAGTTCGACACTATACAAAAATCAAACGCGATTTTTATTTCAAAAACTTATTACTGCTGTTTGCGTTTCCCAGGTAATTCGGAAACAGAAACGACACTTCTAACCAAAAGATTTCGGGAGTGTAAACGCGACCCCTCTAGCTGTCAAACAAAAAAAACATTAAAGTATTCAAGCTCAAGCCTCGAATTCTGTGCTGAAATTTCGGATTTAAAAATCTCCTCGCCTCTTTCCTGACAAGCCTTGGCGACCCTCCGCACCTTCCCAAAAATTCCGCATCACTCCTTGTCAAAATCGATTCCGAAATAAAAAGCCCCCGCCGCAGAGCGACGGGGGCTTATCTAAAACACCCTTCTCGGAAGAGCGGAGGCGATTACTTTTTACCGAAGCGCCTCGCCAGGGCCCAGAGCCCCAAAGCGCCCCCCCAACCGAGGGTCCACGCGGAACCCGGCAGGGTCGAGCCCGAAGCGGCATTGAGGCTGCAGCCGAAGAGGTTGCCCGAGCCCTCGAAGAAGGCCTTCGGGAAGACGAACTTCGCCGGACAGTCCTTCGGTCCGTCGGGCTCGATGCTGTATTTCAGCTCGATCACCCGATCCTGGTCGAAGGAGAGCGGCAGGCGCGGGCCCACCAGGCACTGGCCTTGGACGGTCAGGGCGCTGAGGTCGATGCCCTTGGCGCCGACTTGGGCCCAGGTCACCGTCTTGCCGCTGTTCAGCTCGGCCAGCTTCTGGTCGTTTTCGAAGGCGCAGATCATCACCGGGTCTTTCGGCGAGAGCTGCTTTTCGATGGGGGTCGCGGGACAGGCCGTCGAGCCGCCGGGGCAGTTGCTGAAGTCGGCGGTGAACTCACCCGTCGTCACGGTACCGAGGTTGTCCTTGGCCGTCACGGTCCATTTATGGACCCCCTGGTCTTTGGGCAGCTTGACCTTGCCGGACCATTCCTTGTTGCCCGGTCCCGGGACCGCGGGCGTGAAGGTCACTCCCGCATCCGTCGTGGCGGGGGTGCATTCGGTGATCGTATTGCCCTCCGAGGCGGTGCAACGGTAGGTCACCTCGCCGCCGTCGCACTTGGGATCGTCGCCGGAGACGGTCGGACGGTGGTTGATCAACACCAGGAGACCGTCCGTCGAGACAGGCACGCGGGTGCCAAAGTCGCCCGGTAACCGCTCGTAAGTTCCGTCGTACCTGAAGTTGTCGTTCAGCACGAGCACCTGGCTGCTCTTCTGGAAGGAATTGGGCGTGTAGTTGATTTTATACTCGGTCGGGCTCGCCTTGACGAAGCCACGGGCCGCCAAGACGGCGTCGTTGTTCAGGACCGGCGGTGTATCGAGGTAGGCCGGCTCGGCGGTCGTGTAGTATTTTCCCGGGACGTATTCCACCGGCGCGCGCGCCACGGTGTAGCGGCCGAGAAAATTCCCATGGGTGATATCGGTGTCCGGGATGCGCTGCTCGGGGAATTTCGCCGCGGCCGCCGTCAGGATCAGGTCGGGAAGCCCGTCGCTGTTCATGTCGTGGGTCTGAATGAACTTTGGCGTGTAGCTCAAGGTGGAGATGTCGTTGCGGCTGGCCGGGTTCACCTGGAAGGGCGAGGTGCCCGCGTAGGTCACCACCGCCGAACCGCCGTTGGAGGCGACCGCCAAGTCCTGGTTGCCGTCGCCGTCGTAGTCCCCGGTCGTCGAGGTATAGGGGAACTTCAGCGAGGTCTCGTCGGTGTCGCCCAGGGTCTGCTTGACGCCGAAAGCGCTGCCCGAGCCATTGTTCTGCAGCGACATGACGGGCCCGCTCTTCCAGCCGGCGACGCAGGCGATGACCGGGGGATTTTCCACAGCCACGTCGGCTTTGACGTCGACGGGCGGGCAGTTCGAGTAGAACTTATCATAACAGGTCAGCACGAGGTCATCCTGCGCGTTGCCGTCCGGATTGTAGGTGGCCAGACCAGTGGGCTTGTCGCAGGTGTCGCGCTTGAAGCCGGCGGCGGCCTCTTTGAAATCAAAGCTTCCGCCGGCATTGAGAAAGGCGTGCACATTCGCGCCGCCGGTATTGTTGCAGCGGTTGAAGGTGGAAACCGCCAAGTCCGGCTTGGCATCGCCGCCAAACTGCCCCACGGTCACCGCCAGGGGAATGCCGCACTTGATCATCTGTTTGTAATAGGGAGAGGCCAGGGCCGGATCGCCGGCGTCCGGATTAAAGGGATTGGCGCCGCCGGCGTTGGTGCCGGCCACGACCGCAACATAGCCGTCGAAGCTGTTGTAATCGAAGCCGATGACCGCCACGTCGTCCTTGCCGTCGCCGTTGAAATCGGCGACCCGCGCCGACCACAGCGTGAGCGGCTTGTCGAGACCGACGGTCACGGGGACGTCGCCAGACTCGCCCGCGCAGGCCGAACCGTTGAAGTTATAACAGACCTTCAAGCCGCCGGTATCGAGCACGACGACGTCCTTGAGGCCGCCGCCGTCGCCGTCGAATTGTCCCTGCACCGCGACCAAATTATAGTTTCCGTTGGTAAGGCCCACACCGTTGAAATAGGTATTGGGCGTCGCGCTGGGCCAGTTGTTCTTGTTTTCGAAGCCCCACAGCAGACGGAGCTGGGGCACGGCCGCGTCGACGTGGGGGCTGCCCGCGAAGGGATAGACAGAGAAGTCGCCCGGGAAGGTCATCCCGTGCTCTTTTCCGCCGTATTGGCCGCGATCGGTGATTTTAGGGCCGTCGAAGCTGATGCCGGGATCGGCATAGCTGGCAAAGGCTGGCGTCAAGGCCAAGACCAAGACGGATAATTTCAATATTAAATGTCTCATGGTTCTCCTCCGGAACATCCCAAAACTCCCCAAGGCGGAGTGCCTGCCTTAAGAGTAATCGAAATCCATAGATATAACTATATAATTTTCAAAAGGATTTTGCCGCAAGGCGCCAAGCCCCTTGAGGAAATCCCACACAGAGAAGGTATCGGCCGGCTAAACCTGCGATGTTGCTTGCCTATTTATGTACGGGATTTTGGGGCCTTTTTCCGTCGGAGGCCCGGGTCCTTCATCAATTTGTATTCCAGGGAATCCACCAGGGCCATCCAGCTGGCCTGGATGATGTTTTCGTGGACCCCGACCGTGCCCCATTTCGACGAACCATCGCCGGACTCGATCAAGACCCGCACCTTCGAGCCCGTACCGCTGCCGCTGGGCAGGACGCGCACCTTGTAGTCGAGCAGCCGTACCTCGCCGATCTGCGGGAAGAAGCGCTCCAGCGCCTTGCGCAGGGCGTTGTCGAGGGCGTTGACCGGACCGTTGCCCAGCGCGGCGGTGTGCTCTTGCTGCCCGTCGACCTCGACCTGGATGGTGGCCTCGGCGTGCGGCGGGTCGTCATGGGTGGGCTTCTCGTCCAAGACGCGGAAGCCGATCAGGCGGAAGAAGGGCTTATAGCGCCCCATCGCCTTCTTCATGAGGATCTCGAAGCTCGCCTCGGCGCCCTCGAACTCGTAACCCTGGTTTTCAAGCTCTTTCAAATCCTTCACCAGCTGCTTGACCAGCGGGTCCTGCCGGTCGAGATCGAGGCCGAACTCGCGGGCCTTTTGCAGGATATTGCTGGTGCCGGCGAGGTCGCTCAGCAGGATGCGGCGCCGGTTGCCGACCGCCTCGGGAGCGACGTGCTCGTAGGTCTTGGGATTCTTCATCACTGCGCTGACGTGGATGCCGCCCTTGTGCGCGAAGGCGCTCTGGCCGACGTAAGGCTGGTGGGTGTTGGGTTTGAGGTTGGCCAGCTCGTTGACGAAGTGCGAGACCTCTTGGAGGCGCGTCAGGCCTTTGCCCGGCACCACCTCGATGCCCATTTTCAGCTGCAGGTTGGGAATGATCGAAACGAGGTTGGCGTTGCCGCAGCGCTCGCCGAAGCCGTTGATCGTCCCGTGGATCTGCACCGCGCCCGCGCGCACCGCGGCCAGCGAGTTGGCCACCGCGACCTCGCAGTCGTTGTGGCAGTGGATCCCGTAGGCGCCGGGCATCATGCGGGCGACCTGGCGGAAGATGCGCTCGACCTCGTCGGGCAAGGTGCCGCCGTTGGTGTCGCAGAGCACCAGGAGATCCGCCCCGCCCTCGCGGGCCGCCTGCAGGGTTTTCATCGCGTACTCGGGGTTGGCCTTGAAGCCGTCGAAGAAGTGCTCGGCGTCGTAGATCACCTCGCCGACGCGCTTCTTGAGGAACTCGAGGGAATCGGCGATCAGCTCGAGATTTTGCGCGAGCCCCACCTTGAGGGCATCGTGCACGTGCAGGTCCCAGGACTTTCCGAAGATGGTGACCACGGGGGTCTCGGCCTCGAGCAGGGCCTTGAGGTTGTCGTCCTTCGCGGGCGTCTTGCTGGGGTGGCGCGTGGCGCCAAAGGCGGCTATCCTCGCATGCTTCAGCTTGAGCGCCGGGGCCTTTTGGAAATACTCCAGATCCTTGGGGTTGGAACCGGGCCACCCCGCCTCGATGTAGTCGATCCCCAGCTCGTCGAGTTTCTCCGAGATGCGCAGCTTGTCCTCGACGGTGAAGGAGATCTCCTCGCCCTGCGAGCCGTCGCGGAGGGTGGTGTCGTAGAGGGTGACTTGTTTCTTGCCGGATGAGACCATTTTGTAGGGGCGAACCTTGTGTTCGCCCTCCCCGTCTGTGCTCCAGGGGCGAACACAAGGTTCGCCCCTAACTTATTTCTTTCCCAGCTCGAAGGCGTCGTGCAGGACGCGCACGGCGAGCTCGGTGTACTTCGCGTCGATGATGATCGAAATCTTGATCTCGGAGGTGGAGATCATTTGGATGTTGATATTCTCCTTCGCCAGCGTGGTGAACATCTTGCTGGCG
>SZOV01000101.1 GCA_030263375.1 Deltaproteobacteria bacterium PRO3 | reverse complement strand
GTCGTCGTCGGAGTCGTCGTCGAGCGGGTCGGTGCCGTGGGCGATTTCGTCGTTGTTGGCGATGCCGTCGCCGTCGGCGTCGGGATCGCAGACGTCGCCGATGGAATCGCCGTCCATGTCCTGCTGGCCGGCGTTGGCATTGCCCGGGCAGTTATCGGAGCCGTTCGGGACGCCGTCGCCGTCGACGTCGGTCGGCGTAGGACCGGGCGTCGGGGTAGCGTCGGGCGTGGGGCCGGGCGTAGCCGTCGGCGTAGGGTGCGGCGTCACGGAAGGCGTGGGCAGCGGAGTGGCCCCGGCCTCCAGCGTGGTGGCGGTCACCGTCGCCGAATACAGGCCGTACTCGGCGGGGATTGTGTCGCTCTTGACCGCCGCGCGGTAGCAATAGGTGGTGTTGGGCATCAGGCCAACGTCGGTGGTGAAGCCGATGCCGGTCATATCCGCGGGATCTGCCGGGATCGCGGTGAAACTGGCGGGATCGCAGGCGGCGTTCCCGCGCTCGACCTTGATGCCGAAGACGCCGTCGGTGTTCAGGTAATTGTAGACCACGAAGATCGTGCTCTCGGAAGTGGCCGAGACGTGAAGCGTGGGGATCGGCAGGGCCGTCTCCGGCGTGCGGACCTCGGCGACGTTGGAGTACTCGGAAGTATCCGTGCCCCGCTTGGCGCGGACGCGGTAGCAATAAGTGGTCTTCTCGGCGACCGCCGCGTCTTGATGGGTCTGGTGCTTGCCGTTGATCGTCGCGATGTTGCTGAAGGCGCCGCAGGTGTCGCTGCCGTCGGCCTTGGTGGCGCGCTCGATCTCGAATTCGTAGTCCTTGTCGGGCGTGGTCGGGACGAAGATGTCGCCCGGATTAAACACCCCGATGTCGCCCGGCTGATGAGGGGTCAAGGGGACGTCGGCCTTCCGCAAGGCCATCGCTTTGGTGGTTCCTGGCAGGGTGACGGAAGGGTGGAGCCGGAAGATATTCCGGTCCTTCAACAGGCCCAGGATGCTGGGATCGACATGGATGAAGCCGCCCTTTTTCCCGGGGTTGTAGTTCCACTTCAGCAGGACCTTCAGCGAGGCCGGGGTGCTGCTGGGATCGACCACGGCCGTCAGGCCGGTCGGGGTGACCAGAGGCGTCACCGTCGGGGTCGGGGAGGGCGTCGGGCTGGCAGGAGGCGTCGGGCTGGGCGTGGGCTCGGTGCTGCCGCCGTTGATCTTCACGTCGCTAATATCGTTGTTGTTGCCGTTGTCGCAGAGGACCTTGCCGCTCTGGACCTGGGTGGAGGTGGCGGTGATATTAAGGTTGGTCATCTTGACGCGGCTGGCGTTGAGGGTGATGGCGCATTCGCCCTCCGGGGTACCGGTAACGTCGATGGTGCCGCCGGCGCCGTCCACGATCAGGCCCCAGCCGTCGCCGCAGACCGCGGGTTTGCCGGCGCCCGCGGGGCAATCCAAATCGTTTTCATTCTTAATGTCGAGGGGGGCGGCCAGGTTGACGGTGATCCCGGAGGAGAAGGCGATCTTCTCGGTGCACATCCGGTACATGGTGCGGTTGAAACCTTCTTCGACCTTCCGGCGCAGCTCGTGGAAGCCGGGCTGTTCGGGGGTGTCGTCGCCGGTCATGACGGTGCAGGTAGTATTATCGACCTGCGCCATTGCGGTGGAAGTTACGCCGAGGAGCAACAGGGCAAGCATTAAGCGTTTCATATCTTTCCCTTTCGGTATCACCACATAAGGTCGGCGTCGGCGTCCGAGAGCCCCCTCCAGATGCCGGCGACGGTCTTAACTTACGAATAGTAAGGGGGTTTTTCTTCTCTAGGGGTTTTCGACCCGACGGGGGGAAAGTTGCTTCAAAAATTGGAGGCAACTCGTGTACAGGGGCGCCGATAATCGGGCCGAACAGCGATTCACGCTTTTGGGGGCACCTTAAGCGCAAACAGCTTCAAGGAGGCCCCCAATGACCCCCCCTATTCGAGACGCCGGTTCGGCGCCAGTTTCCACCAGCGATGCCTCGGTCCCGGCCGACGCCGCCGTCAGCGCGGATGCTTCCGCCCCGGCCGATGCGGCCGTGACGAGCGACGCGGGGGCGCCTCCCGCCGCGGATGCCGGCGCCAATCCCAATCCCTTCCGCCTGCGCATCGGCCTCGAGGGCGGCGGTGCCTTCACCGACATGTCCAACGGCTCGGGCGTCGACCACAGCGGCGGCTACGCCCGCGCGGAAGTGGGGATGGAATGGCGCCCCAATGCCGGCGACAGCGTCTTCATCCAGGCCAATGCCGGGACGGACTTCGCCTGGTTGAGCCGAGGCCTCGGGATGGGCGTCAACAGCAGCCTCAATTACCAAACGATTTTCGCCAACGGGCGCGTCGGTTACAGCCTCTTCGGGGGCAATCTCCGCATCAGCGGCGGCGTCGACTTGGGCACCGCCCATGTCGGGGCCCCGGAGTGCCGGGATGGGATAAGCTGCGGCGCGGTCTTCACCCGCAACCCGCAATTGCTGCCCATCGACAGCTGGGGTTTTCTGTTCCGTCCGGAACTGGGGATCTCCACCTTGAACGGCGCCCTCGGCGCCTTCGTGCGCGGCGGCTGGATGTTCGGCGTGAATCCCGCCTTCAACGTCGTGGACGGCGGCGGGCCCAATTTCGGCTTGAATATCCCCAACATCGAGGTCGGCGTCGGGATCGACGTCATGGCCATCATCGGTCTGTTCACCGGGGGATCGAGCTCTCGCAGCAGCAGCGGCGGCGCCTCGACCGAAAGGCCTCGGGAAGGGGCCGGTGGGACGGCGGAAGCCCCCGCGAATCCCCCACCTGTCGCGGAAGAGCCCGCCTTGACCGGCTTGGCCTTGGTCCGCGACCGGCGCGAGACCGCCTCGCGCTTTCGTACCGAGGCGACGGCGGCCTCCGAGCTGGTAACCAGCGCACGCGCCGGTTTCACCGGCGTCAGCGGGACCGATGCCGGGGCCATGACGCGCCGCCGCGTCCAAGCCTTGGAAGTCTTGAACCAGGCCCAGGCGGTCCTCACGGCCTATCAGCACATCACCGACTTGCTGGCCGAGGCCCAAGCGGGGTTAGAGGGCCTGACCGGCGCCGATCGGACGGCGGCCAACCGCGCGATTCAAGAGATGACCAATTGGCAGACCGAGGTCCGGCGCCTGGCCAGCCAGGCCTATCGCCAGGCCCGGCAGACCGCCGAGGATTTCAACGGCATGGCCAACCATGGGGAAGACGTGCCCTTTAACCTAGTCGATCCTGCGCCGGCCGCCGCGACGGGGACCGGGAGGCGGCGTCGGACGCGGACGGAGCCCCGTACCGAGCCGCGCACGGAGCCTCGGACAGAACCTCGTACTGAACCTCGCACCGAGCCTCGTACGGAGCCCCGTACCGAACCTCGGACGGAGCCTCGCACCGAACCCCGCACCGAGCCGCGCTCGCGGCCCGACGCCGGCGTGTCCCCCTTTATCTTCGGCAGTGACGAGGGCGGTGGTGGGAGTACCACGGTTCGTCCCGACGCCGGCGTGTCCCGGCCCCGCGAGGACGAGTAGTCTTTCCAGCCAAAGCGCTTGAAAAAGGCCCGGTTTTTCCCGGAGGGGAAACCGGGCCTTGTTTTTTTGACGCGGAAATCATGCCCGCAGACCCGCGATATTCCTAGCTCCGCGGGTGGGTCTGGAGATGCGTACAAGGTTTTAACGCAACTTTTCCCCGTTCCGCCGATAAATAAGGGCGAGATGCGGGGGGCACACAGGTCGTAAGACCCATTTCTGTTTTCGAATCATGGGGGCACAACCCATCCTTCGTAAACACTCCCGCTAAATCGAACAACCCTCGGTATCCGACTTTTGTCGTTCGCCGATTCGCGCCCGCGCGAAATTTCAGGAGGTTTACGAAATGACGCCACCCAAGCCCGCTGATTCCGCCAAACCGGTGACGCCACCGCCCCCCGCCGACAAGCCGGCTGACAAGCCTGCCGAGGCCCCCAAGGTCGAGGCCAAGGCGGAAGCGAAGGCCGACGCCAAGGTCGACACCTCCGCCTTCGTCCCCGGCGACACCAGCAGCTACACCCTGCGGACGGATTTTGGCTACGGCGGCCAGAATTTCGGCAACGATCAGGGCGTGGACCACTATGGTTTTCATTTCAAGATAGCGCCGGGTCTCATGTTCCGCTTCGCCGAAGATCGGCTGCGCATTCCGGTTCGCCTCTTCTACGGTTACCAAGGCCTGAACAAGGACCTGGGCGCGGGCGTCGAGAGCACCGCGACGATGCACCAAGTGGGCGTCGAGGGCGGCGCCGGCTACGCCTTCCACCCGACCTGGTTCTCCGCCTACGGCCTCTTCGGTCTGGGCGCACATATCTACAGCGCCCCCGAGTCCCGCGACGGGATGAAGGGCGCCGAGTTTAACAAGAATCCCTTGCTCTTCCCGCTGGACGGGGCCGGTTTCGGCCTCAACCTCGGGGCGGAGCTCTGCACCTGGTACGACGCGGTCTGCGCGAAGGCCGGTTACACCCACACCTTCGGCCTGAACCCGACCCTCGAGGTCGTCGACGGGCCCTCCAGCGCGATGGGTCTGAACCCGAACGGCTTCAACGTCGGCCTGGGCATCGACATCCTGCGCGTCGTGGACAACATCCGCGGCGGCGGCGTCGCCAAGCCGCGCGGCCATCGCGAAGAGCCGCGTAAAGAAGATACCCCGGCCGATGCCGGAAAGCCCGGCGAGGGCGGTAAACCCGCCGAAGGCGCCAAGCCCGGCGAAAAGCCGGTGGAGGGGCCTAAGCCCGCTCCGGCCCTGACCGGCGTGGCCCTCTTCGAGGCGAAGCGCGACGAGAACAAGAAATACGCCGAACAGGCGCAGAAGGGCGCGGCGGCCGCGAAGTCCGACCTGGACATCGTGAAGCTGGGCTCGACCGACGCCGCCAAGGCGAAGGCCATGGCCACCGACGCGGTTGCCTCCTTCCGCATCGCGCTTGAGGCGATGAACAACGCCAACGCGGTGGTTGCCGATCTCGAGAAGCAGCTCCCCGGCTTGACCGGCGACGACAAGACCAAGGCCGAGGCGGCGCTGAAAGAGGCGCGCAAGTCCGCGGACGAGTCCAACAAGCACGCCCGCGACGCCTGGGATTCCGCCTCGGCGGCGGTGAAGGCCTACGACAAGAAGCGCGGCAGCGAGAGCCCGGTGGATTTCCCGGACACCAAGCCGGCGGTCCAGGGGCAGGCTCCAAAGCCCACCTACAAGGCCCCGCCGAAGGGCAAGGGCGACCCGGCTCCGAAGAAAGACGAGCCGAAAAAGGATGAGCCCAAAAAGGATCCGCCTAAAAAGGATGAGCCGAAGAAGGATCCGCCTAAGCCCAAGGGCGGCACCGACCCGGACTTCTAGAGCCAGCCGATTTTATCGCCACAAAACCCTGTCCCGATTCGTCGGGACGGGGTTTTTATTTTGGGGGAAAAGGGCCTATGACGACTTCGCCTCGCGCGCCTTGCGGCCGCCGAGGATGATGCGCAGGCGGCCCTTGGCGAAGCCGCGGCCCTCGAGGACATCCATGATCTCGCGGTCGTCGTTGGCGGCCTTTTTGATCTTGGCGGCGTCCTGCTCGATGAGCTCGCGGCTCATCTCGATGCCGTAGGAACCCAGGATGGCCTTGATCTCGTCGAAGTGCTGGAGGATCGACATCCGCACCGACTCGAAGCCCGACTTGGCCGCGCTGGCGCGGGTCCAGAAGGCGAAGGGGTTCATCTGGAAAAAGGTCGTGTCGTCCTCTTTGGGCTCGATGAGGATGATGTCGCCCTTGAAGCTTTTGTCCTGCTCGTAGCGCTTCATGCCGTCCTGCAGGCGCGAGTGGTAGATCGCCCGGAAGACCTGGTTGAAGACACCGAAGACGCCGTTGTCGGAGATGCGCGGGTCCTTGGTGACGTAGCGGTTTTTCTCGCGCAGGTATTCGACGTTGACGATGTTCTTGAGCGGGCGGAAGGGATTGTAGCAGATCACCAGTTCGGCGCCCTTCTCGATGGCGAGATCGATGTTGGCGGTCTTGAGCACGCCGCCGTCGATGTAGTCTAGCCCCTTGATGCGCACCGGCTTGTAGAAGCCGGGGAGGGCGGTGGAGGCCTGGACCGCCTCGCTGATCGTGACATCGTTCTTCTCGTCCCAGCCGAAGATGGCTCGCTCGGAGCTGTCGAGGGCCATCGCGCTGATGTAGAGGTCTTTTCCGCGCATCCGCTTGAGCACTTTGAAGTGGTTGCTCAGGTGGTTGCGCTTCATGTTCTCGCGCAGGAAGCGCTCGAGCGGCTTGTTGTCGAAGAAGCCGGTGGGCACCGCGCTGAGGATGGAGGGCGCGGATCGGCCGCTGTAGAGGGCCTTGGCGAGGGGCCGAACCATCTTTTCGTAATTGGTGTAGTTGGGCTCGTGAAAGAAGCGCGCCACGCCCTTCTTCAGGCTGTCGCCGATGTTGGGCAGGGCCTGGAAGAAATCCAATAAAATGTTGGGGAAGTAGGCGAAGCGGTTGAAAAGGTACTGCAGCGGTTTCTCGACGATCTCGCGCCAGTTGGGCATGTAGATCTCGAGGGGCGAGAGCTGGGAGAAGTGTTCGCTGCTGCCGTCGAGGCTCTTGAGGATTTCCTCGGGGGGGATGCCGCCCGCCAAGGGCGCCGCCAGGAAGCCGCCGGCCGAGGTGCCGACGTAGATGTCGAAGTCGGTGACCTTTCGGTTGACCAGGAAATCGTTGAAGGCCTTGAGCCCGCCCGCCTTGAAGGCGCCGCCCGAGACGGCTCCGCCGGCGAGGACGAGGGCGGTTTTGCTGTGGTGTTTTTTCTTGGAGAGATCGCTTTTCTGGACGATTCGGATACCCAAAGGCCAGCTCCTTCCTTAACCAGGACCCCACCGTTCTTTTGACACAGTGGGTCGAGCCTAGCTTTGAAAATTGAAGAAAGTCAAGCTTTTGGGTGGGCGAACCTTGTGTTCGCCACTAAATCTCCCCCTTCCGCATCTTGAGGATCATCTTCAGATTGGCGTTGTACTTCCCATAGGCCTTCTCTCCGGCCTTGAATTGCGAGAAGGCCTCCTCGCGCTGGCCGTTCCGGAGGGCGATGTGGCCGAGCATGTAGTGGGCGTAGGCCTGCCAGGCAGCCGAGGGTTTGTTGGCCAAAAATTCCTCGAAGCTCTGCTTGGCCGCGGCGTAATTCCCGGCCCGGTTGTAGGCCAGGCCCCGGAAGTAGCGCGCGACGTTGATCGAGGGGTCTTCCTTCAGGACGCCGTTCAGCACCTCGATGGCCTCGGCCTGCTTGCCCGTCAGGGAGAGGAAGTTGCCCTTGAGGTTCTTCATGACGATGTTCTGGGGGTACTTGTCCAAGAGCTTCTGCGCCAGGGGCAGGCCCAGGCGCCCGTTGCTCTGCTCGTGGTAGACGAAGACCAGGGCCGCCGTCGCCAAGTCGTTGACGACCGAGCCCTCCGCGATCGCCTGCTGGATCTGGGCGATGCCCTCCTTGCGCCGGTCCTTGAAGAAGGGAAGGAACTTGAAGCGGCTGGTGAAGACGCTCTTCCAATAATTGAACAGGCCCAGGCCCAGGTTGACGTCGACGAAGGCCGGGTCCAGCTGCAGGGCGCGTTCGAGGCATTTCTTGGCCTGGTTGCTCTCGCTCAGCGCCTTGAAATACTCGTCCTTGCGGATGTAGTAGAAGCCGCGCAGGCCGCTGCTGGCGCCGCAGAGGAAGTTGTCCCAGGCGCTGGAGGTCTTGCTGTCCGCGATCTTGTCGACGATGACCTTGTTGCGCCGCTGTTCCTGCTCGAAGGTCGCGTCGAGGGAGAAGTCGAAATTCTCGAACATCTTGGAGTTGTAGAGCGCCATCAAGCCGAAGGAACCCAGTGGGGAGTCGGGGTACTGCCGCGCCAGCCGGTCGAAGTGGGCCTCGGCGGCCTGATACTGCCGGTTGAAGATCAGCGTTTGGCCGGCGAGGGCCTGGTTGAGCATCTCCTCGGTGGCCCCTTGCGGGATGTGTTTGAATGCCCCGAGGGACGCCATCAGGGTCAGGAGAAGGAGTATTTTGGGAATGCGGCGCAAGCGGGCCTTCCTTTCTTCGGATTTAAGAAATAACGAATTTGGGCGCCGAAGGTTAGGAGAATTTTTGCGCTGAAAAAAAGAAAGCATGGGCCTGGGGCTTGTAGAAAACCCCTAGGCCCATGCTGGACCTGGGATGAGGAGACTTTTAAACTTTTGGAACCCTATTCGATGCGGATCACGATTCCAACTGGAATCATACCCGCCGGCGCGGAAAAGCTCAAGCCTTGTCCGGCCTCGATCAAGGTCTTTCCGTCGACCTCCAGGAAATAGGCCCCCGGCGACTGAACCGTCCCCTGAAAGGGCAGATCCTTCAGGTCGTGGGAGTGGACCCCCTGCAGCTGGGTCCCCCGGTTGTCGTCCTGCGGGCCGTAGAGGGAGATCGCGCGGAAATTATAGCGCGGGTCCCCCGAGATGCCCCGGTTGCTCAGCTGGAGGGTGGCGTAAAAATCCAGGAGGAGGTTGCGCAAGCTCCAGCCCGTCGCCCGCTCGATATTCGTCACCCCTTTCACCCCGCTCTGCAGGAGATTTCTCAATAATTCCGGTCCATTGGACGCGGCCGGGTAGCGGCCCAGCTCGGCCTGTTCGTAGAGGTAGCGGAAGAAGAGATAGGAGCCGCCGCGCTGGGCGATGGAGATCCCGGCGGTGAAGGCGGCGTTTTCCGGGGCGACCAGGTAGAGCAGGACGCGGGAGGGATTTTCCACCCCGACCCGATCCAGGGAGCCGTCGGCCTCCAGGTCCTCGATGAAGTGGCTGATCCCCTCGTTGGCCCAGGCCTCCTCCGCCCCGTCGTTGCGGAGCAGGAGGTGCTGGTTGAAGCTGATCATGTGCTGGAATTCGTGGGGCAGCACCGAGCGCACGATGTTGGAATCCCAAAAGTCCCGGCTCAGCTGGACGTTCCAACGGCCGCCCGGGTCGGGGACGCAGAGGAAGAGGACCTCCTGTTCGTTGCTGCCGGGGATGCTGCTTCGCGGGTAGAGGTCGCCGCCGAAGAAATAGCCCGTGATGAAGCCGCCCCCCGAGGAGCCCAGGCGGTTGACCGCGGGGGAGAAGAGGACCGAAAAGGTCCCGTTCTCGTCGACGTCCGACTCGTTGCCGAAGAGGTTGCGCTCGTGGGGGATCTTGGCCTCGAATTCATCGATAATCGAGCCCAGATGGCCCGCGTTCAGGTCGTTCAAGACCGCCTCGTCCACGTAGTAGACCGCCTGGCCGCTGCGCCGCACCTCGACGCCGCAGACGGTCTCGTAGGCGTCGTTGTCGGAGAGGCTGCTTAAGACGCGGAAGTGGATCCCGCGCCCGCCGGCGCAGTAGGTCCGGGTCGCGGCGAAGGCCTTGCCACGGTCGTATTCCGATTCGGGGCTATAGGGCTCGAGGTCGCCGAGCTCGGATTCCCAGTTGCGGAGGCGCTTGTGCAGCAGAGAGGTCGCGTCGTCGGCCTCCGCTTCTTCTTCGATTTCCGCCGCCTCCAGCGGCAG
Source organism: Deltaproteobacteria bacterium PRO3 (assembly GCA_030263375.1). Taxonomy (NCBI): domain Bacteria; class Deltaproteobacteria; species Deltaproteobacteria bacterium PRO3. The sequence continues at coordinate 1,713 of SZOV01000101.1, read as the reverse complement.
GCTGGAGGGCGCCTCGAGGAACTTGGCCTGGGCCGCGTCGTTCAGGCCCTGGAGCTGGAAGTCGTAGTAGCCCGCCTGGCTGTTGGCGCCGAACAGGACGATGGAGAATTTCTCGCCGCCGGAGAGCTCGGAGAACTCGATGCGCGCCTGGTTCGCCCCGTCGAAATTGACCGGCCTCACTTCTCCCGGCGCGAAGCCCCCGCCCAGGGCCTGGGTAGAGAAATCGGCGCCGGCGCCCCCGCCCCCGCAGGCGGCCAGTCCCAGCAAGAGGATGCCTCGGATCCAAGCGTGAAAATTGAGGTGGTTGGGCCCCCGGCGCGAAGTAGACATAGCAAACCTCATCCTTCAAAGATTTGCGCGGGAAGGCTTTTCAGGCTCTCTCGGTTGGGTAGGCTTCTCGCCCTTTCGTAAAAGCAAGCGCGGGGCCAAGTGGAAATTGGGGTGCCTCAAAATGAAAAAATATAATTAAAACAATATATTATAATTCTCATTCCGATACCCGGAAGTATGACGATGGTCTGTAACATGGGTTTTTATTTACCCAACTGGAGGGATAAATACATGTAACCATAAAATAAATAGCGTTTTTTTTCGTACAATCGAATTTGCAAAGTAAAGGGTATAAATTAACCCATTTTGATGGGGCGAGGACGATGGTCAGATAAATAATTTAGATTATTAAGATTTTTATAGGCTTTTAAGCAGGAAGCTGCCCACGGCGATGCCCAGGGCGGCCAGGATCACGCTGTAGAGGATGAAGGTGTAAAGGCGCGGACTGCCCCGGTAGCGCTCCCGCATTCCGAGCAGCTCGAAGACGTTGGCCGGCACGCCCTGCGGGCCGGGATCGGGCGGGGGTAAGGGCAGGGCGGAGCCTTCGCTGCCGGAGGCGGACGGTTTCGGGGCCCTGCGCGTCGAGAGGATCGAGCGCTCGATCCGCGCTTGGCTGTAGGGGTCGAAGTTTCCCTTGGGGTTGAAGACGACGTTTTTGCCGGCCTCGTCGGCCATGCTGACCTGGAGCTGCTCGGCGATGTGGGCCAACTCGGTGAAGCTGAGCTCCTCGCCGAAGACGGCCTTCAGCTGGTCGTGGTCGATCTTTTGTCCGGGCTTGAGTTGGGCCAGCAGCTTGAGGAAGCGCTCGTCGTCGACCGCGATCTGGGCGAACTTCTCCTCCCGCGCCTTGGCGTCCTGCATGTATTTGAGGTCGCCGACCAGGACGTTGCCTTGGCCCTCCTTCTTGAAGAGCCCGCGGAAGACCATGGCCAAGACCGCCTCCATCGCCTTCTTGGCGGAGCGCTCCTCGTTGCCCAGCTTGAGCATGCGGGCGAAGAAGGCCTCCCAATCGCTCTTCACCGGGAAGCTCGGCTCGTCGGCGCCGGCGCCCGCCTCGAGGTCGCGGCCTTCTTCGAGGACCTCGTGAAGCAGCAGGGCAAAGCGGGTCTCGAAGTCCAGCTCGGCTTCGACGACCTCCTCGTGGCGCTGCAGTCGAGCCTCTTGCATCTTTTCGGCCTCGGCCTGCTGGGCCTTGTCGGATTCTTTGAGCGAGCCCCCTTCTTTGCGCAGGTGGATGCCTTTTTGCCGCAGCACCTTGCCCAGCAGGGCCTCGGCCTCGGGGCTCAAGGGATGCTCGCCGCCGTCCTCGCTGGGCAACTCGGTCAGGCTGCCGTCCTTGTTGAGGCGGAAGGCGCGGAATTCTTTTCCGTCCTTGACGAAGAC
>SZOV01000100.1 GCA_030263375.1 Deltaproteobacteria bacterium PRO3 | reverse complement strand
GGGTGAGGGAGCGGCGTTTCCAGGCGAGTCCGATCAGTTCGGCACCGGCCCAAGTCGCCAGGCCCCATTGCCCGAGCCAAGTGGCCCGCTGCGCGAACAAGGATTGCGGAGCGGCGCCGGGAGTGGAGCCGGCGGGACAGGTGTAGCCGCTCTCTTCCTCGCCGCCCAGGGCGTGGATGGCGTCGCAGGCCCCGGCGACGTTGCGCGATACCGGCCTGGGCTCCACCCACTCGGTGCCGCGGCCGCGGATGCGCCCGCGCCGGACCTCGAGGGCCCCGGTCGGGCGCGAGGCGTCGATCTGGGCGACGAAGACGTCGTTGCTCGCGCTTAAATAGCTGAGTCGGATAATCCCGTCGTTGGAGTGTTCGTTGCTGACGACGATCTCTTCGGGATTGGGCGCCCGATGGAGGTGCTCTTGGATGTATTCGTTGAAGGCCGCCAAGGCGGGATGCTGGCGGATCAATTCGGCGGTAAGCTGCGTCACGGATTATCCCCTTAACACCAAGGTCTATGGGCCATCCCCCCGGATGGCGGGGTTATTATCGTGCGGAATCGGCCGAAGTTGCGGGTTTAGCCCATCAGGTCGCCGTTTCCCACCAGCTCGAAAGCCTCTGAAGTTACTTCGGTTTTTTGGGGGGGCGGCGGGGTCCAGCGGCGTTTGAGCTTCTCGTAGGGGTATTCCCCGTTGGCGTCGGCCGCGCCCTTCAGGGTGCCGTTCGCGTTGAAGACCTCGCGGGCCCAGTCGTTCTCGTCCTGGTCGACGTAGACCAGGAAGCTCGCGGCCTCTTGGACGCGTTTCATCAGGATCTTGCGGCAGAGGCGCTCGACGTCTTCTGCGCTCATGTGGGGGTAGAAGCTCTTTAGGCCGTCCGGCCCCACGGCGGCTAATTGCGCCTCCTGGATCTGCTCCAACTGGCTCAGGACGATCTTTTCGTCGCGCAGCAGGACGATGGCCTCGTTGACGTCCTCCCAATTCTCGGAGTGCAGGAAGGGCACCACGATCTCTTGGATCATCTTGGTCAACTCCTTCGAAGTCGCGAGGTCCTCGGCGTACATCTTGTCCTTCAAGTCCTCGTTGTCCAGGTCGGCTACGGCCCATTCGATCGCGGAGGGGGCGATGGCGCGGAACACGCGCCGCGATTTGTTCAGCCAGGAAAGCGGGTTGACGCATTTCCAAAAGCTGTAATCGTAGAGGCCGGCCTCACGATAGACCTGGGTGGTGACGCGGCTGTTGATCGAGGCCTCGTAGTCGCTGCCGACGGCGAAGTGCCGGATGCCCAGGTCCAGGGCCCAGACCGCCGCCAGGCCCCAGGTGAGGCGCGAGGCGAGGGGTGCGACGCGGCTGCCGACGGCCGTGGCGGCGAGGCGCTGCCCCAGGGCCGTCCTGCCGACGATCTCGGGGGCGGCCAGGCCGGCGCCGCCGGCGATCCACTTGCCGTAGTCGCGGACGGGGTGGTCCGGCTCGAAGAAAATTCCCGCCGCTTGGTCGAAGGCCGCATAGCCCAGCATGCCGTAGCCCAGGTTGCGCAGGAAGGGCAGGCCGCGCAGCTGCGTGAAGGCCTGCGAGGTCAGGATTTTTTTCCCGAGCTTATAGGTGGCGAGGATCGCCAAGACGTTGGCGACGCCGTAGAAACCGTAGGTGATGTAGCTGACCTGTTTACGCTCGCGCGCGGTCATGTCCTTGCAGTCCGGGCTGAGCAGCTCGCGTTCGCCGACCAATTCCTTCGTCAAGGAGCAGGCATCGGTCATTTCGACGGTGGCGACGGGCTGGGCGGTCTCGTATTCGGAGAGCTTGCCGGAGCGCAGGAACATCTGGTGGGAGCTGACGTCGACGTCGCCGGCGCAGAACAGGCCCTTCGCGCGGCTCTCGAAGAACAGGCTGTAGGCGGCGTCGCCGGGCACGGGGTTGTCGACGCGGGAATTTTGCAGCGAGAAGGCCGCTACGGCGTCCGGGCTGCGCTGGCCCAGCAACGTCTTGCAGCCCTCCTCGAATTGCCGCACGCTGGAAAATTTCCCCGAGGCCGTCGCGAGCGGGTTGACGGCGCCGTCGCTGCAGGACTGCCCGGCGAATTCCTCCGCGCCGGCCAGGACCTGGGTGGCGTTGCAGGCATCGCCGATGAAACCGCCGCCGATGGGGCGGCTGGAACGGTCGCTGATCTTGCCGCTGCGGACCAAGAGCTCGCGGCTGGGCCAAAGCCACTGGCCGCCGCAGAAAAAGTCGTTCGCCCTATCCTCGTAGAGCACCTCGAAGCGCCCGTCGCCCTCGTTGCGGTTGAAGACGCTCGCCTGCGACGAGTTGAAGGTCGCGGGCGCGGAAAAGACCTCCGCGGTCCGGCGGTTCAGCTCGGCCTGACAAGCGTTTTGATAGATTTGAAAGGAAGGAAGCTGCTCCGCCCCGGTTGGAACGGCTTTGAACGGCCCCGTCATTTGTGCCCCCACAACCGCCTTACCCCCGGCGGTCGAAAACCCTTGTCGGAGGGGTTATCGGTAGGAGTCCATCTAGGTTGTGGGCCGAATTTTTTCCTATTGATATTACGTAGGATTTTATTGGGAGTGATGGAAAATGATTATCGCTTGTCGAAAACGGTGCCCAAGTGCGTATTTTTATATATATTTCGACATTATATTAAATTTAAATGATTACTAAAATCTTAATAAATTAAGATACTTAATAGCATTGCATAAAATAATACACTTTATACATAGCCGTTAATTTTCATCTTCCCAATTTTGTTCATAATATCAATGGTTTAAATTGAAAGCGGCTTTGGCATGAGCCTGGCAGTTCCTAAGAAACAGGAGGGCCCATGCCGGATCACAAAGTTAAAATCACAACCTACACTCTGAATTGCAGCTTTGCCAAAGGCAACTCGGACAATGCCATGCAAAATTGTTTCGACCTTACGCGCCAAGAGAGAAAGCAACAGGAAGCTGAAGGAAAAAAGTGCGATATCTTTCTTAAAGACGGGACAAACCCCAAATTTACTTTGATTTGCAAGGACCGCGAGGCACTCGCTCAGGACTCGGCTTCCGTCCAACGGGGCATGTTTTCCATGTTTTGGTCCCCCGAGCTTTGGTCAAATCTTTCCACAAAACAAAAGTAACCAGCGTCAAGGCTTAAGTCCCTGCCTGTCACCCGTACTTGGACATGCTCTCGGACAGCTCGATGTCGTGCGAGTCGAGCGAAGCCTTTTTGGGAAGACTGCTGGGTCTGGGCCAGCGGTCTTGCAATTTCTTCACCGCGTCCTCGCCGGATTTGAGGGTGCCGTCGGCGTTGAATAGCTCGCGGGCCCAATCATTGACCGGCTGCTCGACGAAGACCAGGAACTTGGCGCACTCCTGGACCTTGTAGGCGAAGGCCTTGCGGGCGAAGAGCTCGATCTCTTCCTCGCTCATGTTCGGATAGCTGGCCTTGAGGCCATCGGCGCCCTGAGTCAGGAAGAGGGTAGCCTTGTGAACCTCGCCCAACGAGAACTCTTGCGGTTTACGCAGCAGCTCGAGGAAGGCGTCGCGGTCGGCCGTATTCTCGGCATGGAGGAAATGAGGCAAGAGCTCGCGGAAAAATTCTTCTCCTTTTTCCGAGCTTTCCTTGTCTTCTTGGTAGACCTTCGCCTTGAGATCCTCGTTGTCCTTCGTGACCGCCCACTCCATAGCGTCGGGGGCGAGCAGGCGGCTGCCGGCGCGCAGCCCCTTCACCGCGAGCGGGATCACCAAAAAGTCCCAGCCGTCCAGCTCGTAGACGTGCTTGTCGTAGATCTGGTCGGTGACGCGGCGGTTGACCGAGGCCTCGTAGTCGCTGCCGATGCCCCACTGGAAGGCCTTGTTCATCGCCCAGACGGCGGCCAATCCGATGGTGGCCCGTGAGGCGATGGGCGCGACGCGGCTCACCGCCGGGATCGACGAAAGCCGCGTGGCTAGGCCGGTGGCGCGCGCGATCTCGGGGGCGGCCACGCCCAGGCCGCCGGCGATCGGGCTGCCGTACTTGCGGGCCCAGTGGTCTTCTTTCACGAAGTTGCTGGCGATGGTGTCGTAGCCCAAATAGGTCAGCGCGCCCCAGCCGAGATTGCGAACGAAGGGAAGGCGGAATAGGGCCTGCATCCGCGGCATCGCGGCGAGCTTGCGGTAGAGCTTGACGCCGCCCCAGACCGCCGAGCCGGTCAGAAACCCATGCCAGGCATAGGAGATGTAGTTGTGCTGGGAACGCTCGCCCGCGGTGACGTCCTTGCACTTATCGGGGTCGATCAGCTCGTCTTTTCCGAGTAGTCCGGTGGTCATCGAGCAGGCGTCGTTCATGGGAATCGGCGTGCCCAGCTCGCCCTTGTCATTGACCATGTCCGAGATGCTGCCGGAGCGGACCAGCATGGTGTGCATGCTGCTGTCGACCATGCCCTCGCAGAAGAAATTGTTGGCCTGGTTCTCGAAGATCACGCTGTAGTTGCCGTCGCCGGGGAAGGGGTTGAAGAGGCGGGTGCGCTTCAGGTCGAAGCGATCGCCCATCTTTTCGCCGAACTTGCGGCGGCCGTAGTCGTCGAAGAGGCCCTTGCATTGCTTTTCAAACTCTTGGATGCTGAGGTATTTGTCCGCGCCGGAAAGCTTGGGGTCGCCGACGCCGTCCTGGCAGGCGAGCGGGGCGCTTTTGCCCTGGGCGTCGGTGGCGGTCATCTCTTCCTTGCCCGCCAGCTTCTCGGTGGCGGTGCAGGCGTCGTCCATCCACTTGCCCGCGACCGGCTTGCCGGGCAACTTGCCCTGGGCGGCCTCTTCCTTGGCCTTGCTGATCTTGCCGCTGCGGATCAGCATCTCGTGGCTGCGCCAGTTCACCTGGGCGCCGCAGAAGAAGTCCAGGGACTCGTCGTTGTAGACCAGCTCGAAGCTGCCGTCGCCGTCGACGCGGTTCCAGACCTTCGCCTTCTCTAAGTCGAACTTCACCGGCGCCTTGCCGGAGGCCTTGGCGGCCTTGTCCAATTCGGCTTGGACGGTGTCGCGGAAAAATTGAAACGATTGCGTCTGCTCCGCTCCGGCTGGAACGGCTTTGATCGGCCCTGACATCTCTGTACCCCCGTACATCGCCTCGCCGGGCGGCGAGGACTTTTATCCCCATCTTCTGGTGGGGATTATCGGCATCAAGGCAAAAGAGTTGTGCGTTGGGGTAGGGGCCGTTCGCGAAGGGCCCCTACGGAGGCCGCAACGGGCAGCGCCTCCGTAAAAACTATAATAATTTTATGTACTTAAAAACTTTAGCCCGGACCAGGGAGATCGGATCCGGGCTAAAGGGGGTGTGGTCGGTCCCCCCCCGCCTCGCTGCGGGGCCTGCCTTGCGGCCGGCCCCGGCCCCAGGTCGGCGGGGGCGGGATGCTTTCGTAAATTACTTGGCCGGCGTCGCCTGCGGGAGGGGCGGCTTGGTCAGGTCCGGATAGGGATTGAGGTCCGCCTCCCGGTCGTAGTCGGTGAAGCCGTACTCGAAGGGATTGAAGGCGGGGGCGAGCTTCTGGTCGCTGTACTGCACGATGCCCAGGATGAGGACGCCCTTCACCAGCTTGCCGAGCCCGGTCTTGCCGAGGGAGCCCGTCTTCTTCAATGCGGCCAGCTGGCCCGCGCTGAGCGGGGGCAGTCCCTTGAAGAGCCAGGCGCCGGCGGCGCTCTTCGCCCGCGAGACGGGGGCGGTGACCTTTTCAACCAGGCGGCCGAAACGGCCCTTGGCGCCCTCGCCGATCGTTCGGCTGGCCTCGCCCAGGACCTCGGCCTCCTTCTCGGCCTTGGTCGCGGCCTCGGCCCAGGCGTTGCCGCCGAAGGGCTTGAAGCGCGCGGCGCCGGGGGCGGTGCGGGCGAAGATGCTGCCCTCGCTTCTCCACACGTCCCAGACGTTGCGGTAGCTCGTGATGCTGCCCAAGCGGCGGGCCTCGCCGAAGATGCTGAAGGCGCGACGCGCGCCCCACACCGTCAGGGCGCCGTTGATGCCGCGCCCCAGGCCGTCCATGGCGGCTTCGTCCGACCAATCGCGGTATTGGGTGGGTTCGCAGAAGGCGCCGCCGACGCAGAAAATGTTGGTGAGCCCCACGGCCGCTATATTGCCGAAGCCGCCGCCGTCGCCCAGCATGTCGCTGAAGGCCGCGCGGGAGCGCTTGTCGAGGCTGTCGTCGTAGGCGGGGTCTTGGGTGGCCGCCTTGACGGCCAGGAAGCGGAAGATCGTCTTGGCGAAGAAGAGGTTGTTGCGGCGGCCGCTTAGGTTCCACCAGCTCTCAAACCAGCCTCCGCTCATCCGGCTGTTGCCGCCGCCGTAGCCGAGGAAGCCGGGGCGCTCGCCCTCGGCGAAGGAAAGTAGCTGGCTGTAGCGTTCTTTCTCGTCCTTCAGGGTGAGGATCTGGTGCAGGCGGGTCGCGCAGAGCTCGTCGTTGAGCAGGGCGCGGGAGCCGGCGTCCAGCCGCTTCAGGCCCTCCTCCAACTTGCCTTCCAGGGCCCAGGATTCGTTGTTGCGGACGCCTTCCGCGATGACCGACTCGAGCTTGGAGATCGCCGCCTCGCGCTCGAGGAATTTTCCCTCCGCGGCGCTCTCCGCCGCGACGTTGCCGATCAAGAGCGGGCTGTCCGTCCAGATATTGCGGGCCAAGGATGGTAGGAAACCGACGATGTTCGTCGCGGTCTTGCCGACGCCGTTCAAGGCGAAGGTCCGGTGCGCCATGTGCACCTCGTCGGCATGGATGCCGCGGTTGTAGAGCTTGATCGCGTCGAGCGTGGGACCGAAGGCGGAGCGCGCCTGCAGGGTCTTCAGGTTGGCCGAGATCGGCGCGTAGCGGTTCTTCATCAGTTCGTCGATGCTGGCGAGGAATTTTTCGGGCTCGATGCCGGAGGCTTGCTCCGCGGCGAGATTGGCGGTGAGGATCTTGCGGGCCTCGGCCAGGTCGAGGGTCTTGTCGCCGTTGGCGTCCCCCTCGCGGATCAGCTGCACCCAGGCCGCCTCTTCCTCCAGGCTGCGCGCCTCGGTCTGGCCGCCGGCCAGCAGCCGCTTGAGCTCGCCGGTCTTCATGTCGAGCGTGAGGTCCGAGCCGCGCAGGGTCGCGGCGACCTCGTGGGGCTCGAGCAGGGGGAGATTTTCGAAATACAGCGTCTCCAAAGGTCGGATGTCGACCTTGTCCACTTTGGGTGGGGTCATGGGTGTGCCTCCGTGCGCGCGAGACACGACCGGGCCGCGGACGACAGGTCCGAACCCTGGGAGTGCCCGTGCGAAATTTAAATGAGGCCAAATGGAACGGTAGGTAGGAAAGACGCCATTTGTGCCCCGAGCCAAGCGCCGCCGCCGGGGACCGGCGACAACGCCAAAAACGTCATCGCCCCAGGTATCGGAGGAATCCCCGAGAGGTTGCTTAAATGAGACTTTTGTACCCTAACCGCCGGGGGTTGAAGGGGGAGGGCGGAGACCGCCGCCGCCTACGCTTTAGTGGGTTCCGACCCCCTTCGAGCCAATGAGGAATAAGAATCAAGAAAGTACCCTAACCGCTGGGGGTTGAAGGGGGAGGGCGGAAGCCACCCCCTGAGCTTTAGTAGGCTCGGACTTGCTCCGAGCCTACGAATAGATAACCCGGAAAGGAAGATCCGATCCGGGTTACCAGGGGGTGTGGTCGCCCCCGCCGCCTTCTCTCGCGGCATGTCGCCATGCCGCGCTGTGCCCCCGGTGTCGGAGTGATCGGGCGGCGGGGGGCTTTCGTAAGCTACCTGTAAGACTACTTCTTCGGCGCGTAGAGCGTCGGATCGGGCTTGGTCGGATCCGGATAGCGCTCGAACTCCGCCTCGCGGCTCATGTCTTGCAAGCCGTGCTCGAAGGGGTTGTAGGGGGCCGAGAGCTTCTGGTCGGCGTATTGGGCGATGCCCAGCAGGACGACGCCCTTGGTGAGCTTGTCCAGGCCCTTACCGCTCATCTTCGCGCCCTTTTCGAGCAGGGCGGACTGTTCCGCGCTGAGCGGGACGCCCTTGAAGATCCATTCCTTCATGCCCTTCTTGGCGGCGTCCCACTTGTCCAAGAGCTTCCAGAAGCGGCCGTCCTTGGCGGACTTGCCGGCCAGGCCGAGGAGCTCGGCCTCTTTCTCGGCGGCCAGGGCGGCCTCGCCCCATTTGCCGCCGGCGAGGACGTTCCACTTGCTCTCGGCCATCGAGGCCTTCCAGACCTGGGCCACGCTGCCCTCGGCGCCGTAGAGGCCCTTGAGCCGCGCGAGCTTGCCGGCCTCGCCCAAGCGGGTGAGGAAGCGGTTGCCGCCGAAGACCATGAAGGCGCCGTCGACGCTGCGGCCGAAGGCGTCCATGTAGGCCTCGTCGGACCAGTCGCGGTACTCGGTCGGTTGGCAGACCTTGCCGCCGAGGCAGAAGACGTTGGTGAGACCCACCGCCGCCAGGTTGTTGAAGCCGCCCAGCGGGTCGCCGTTCATGTCGGCCAAGGTGGCCCGGGAGTCCTTGTGCAGGACATCGTCGGCCGCGGCGTCGCCCGAAGATGCCTTGGTGCCGAGGAAGCGCAGCACGGTGCGGCTGAAGTAAAGGTTGTGCCGGCCTCCGGTGTAATTCCAGAAGGAGGCGTCCCCGCTGGTGTTGCCGGTGCTGAGATTGAAGAAGCTCAAGAAGCCGCTGGGGCGGTCCTTCTTGGCGAACTCCGCCATCTTCTGGTTGCGTTCCTTGGGATCCGTCGTGTTGAGGATCTCATGGATCTTGGTGGCCGCCAGTTGCTCGTTGAGCACCTTGGCGTCCTTGGCATCGAGCTTCTTCAGGGCCTCGTCCAGCTTGCCCTCGACGGCCCAGGACTCGCCCGCGGCGACGCCCTTTTGGATGACGTCGCGCAGCTTGTCTAAGCTCGCCTGGCGCGCGTCGAATTCCGCCTTGGCCGCCGCCATGGCCTTCTGGTCGCCCCACAGGACATCGGTCTTCCCGCCGATGCGGCGGATTGGGAAGCTGAGGAAGCCGCCGACGTTGGCCAAGGTCTTGCCCAGGCCGTTCAGGGCGATGGTGGCGCCGGCGTGGCGGTAGCTCTCGCTGAGGATACCTTTGTTGTAGAGGTCCAGGGCGTCCAGGGTGGGACGGAAGGTGAGCTCGGCCTTCCAGCCCTTCATGTTTTTCGCCAGCGGATCGTAACGATCCTTCATCAGCTTCTGGACGCTCTCGAGGAACTTGTTGGGGTCGATGGCCGAGGCCTGATCGGCGGGGAGTTTGCCCAGCAGCTTCTTGACCTCGTCGACGTCGACGAAGTGGTCTTTATTGGTGTCGGCCTCGCGGATCGTCTGGACCCAGGCGGCCTCCTGCTCGAGGCTGGTCGCCTCGCCGGTGGCGCCGTCCTTGCCGACCTTGGCGAGGGTGCCGGTCTTCGTGTCGAGGGCGAGGTCGGAACCCGTGAAGCGCTTGGCGGCCTCGTTGACGTCCAGCTGGAGCAAATTTTCCAGATAGAGCGAATCCAGCGATTGAATATCGACCTTTGGTGGGGTCATGGTGTGCCTCCCATACCTGTGCTGCCGGCCCGGCGCGCAACCAAACGCGGCCGGGACCTATCGTCCGGTGAAAGCCCTGCGGACGCGACGCGGCGGCCGCAGGACGCGAAATTAAAAATCCCCAGTGATTTCTGGACTTTATGCGGACGATGCGCCGCAGATTACAGGAAGGAAATAAACGGGATGGGTCTGTGCCCCCATTTATTCTCTGCCCCCTTGTCCAGTCCCATTCAACAATGCCCTCGGTACTAAATATCGTCCCAAGGTCGGATTGGTTGCTAAGGAAGGCGAAAGAGGGCCTTTTGGCCGCTGCAGCCGCTTATTGAATATGGAGGACCCCTGGATTTTTATCGCCGGTCTTCGTCCCGAAGCGGGTGCTCGGCCCCCGCATCGCCGCCAAGGGGGACCAAGGCCCCGGTCGCGGCGCTGGGGTTGGGACGTCGAGCTCGGTCGCGATCCCGGGACCGCCGTGGGGCGCGGGCATGGGCGTCGGAGGACGGAGGAACGGCGGCGCGGGCGCTGGGGGACTCGCCCTCGGGGAGGCTCAGCTCGTATTCGCGGTCGAAGATCAGCGGGTGGTTGCTGTGCCGCGGGGCGTGCTGGAAGACGTAGCCCGCGATGCCGTAGGAGACGATGCCCTCGTAGCTCATCCAGCGCAGGCCGTTGCCGAGGCCGCGCAGGCTGATGTTTTGCAGGGTGGCGACGCTGGCTCGGGCCAGGAGGGCGCGGGTGGCGGCGGCGCGGGTTTCGGCATTGGTCACGGCGGCGGCCCGGGCCAAGGCCTCGGGCACCGGCGGATGGGCGGCGACGACGCGGCCCCACCAGCCGGTCGCGTTGGGTGCGACGGTCTCCGCGGCGGTGGCGAGCATGGTCGGTGAGGTCAGGATGCGCTGCACGCCCTGGGCCCGAAGCAGGGCCTGGCGGGCGGCGGCGAGCTCGGCCTCGGTCGTGGCGTTGGCAACGGCCGCTTCGGCGGCGGCCACGCGGCGCGCGGCCCAGCTGGCCAGATGGCGGCTAAACAAGCCGGAGGAGGCGACGGTGGCCTCGGTCGCGGCGGTCTCCGCCCCGGCGGTCACTACCGCCTGGGTGCCTCGGATTCCCAAGAACCTCAAGAAGCCGGCGCCGATCGCGCTGCGGCCGGCAGTGGTCACGGCGCCGCGGCCGAGAGAAAAGGCCCCGGCGCCGGTCGCCAGGCTGGCGACGAGCAGCACCCCGTCGCAAGCGGCTCCGTCCTCGTTCTCGTCGCTGTAGTTGCGGAACCAATCGGGGGGCCAGATGCCGAATTCGCCGCCGCCCTCCTCGACTATGTTGCCTTCGTCGTCGGTGATGTCCGTGCCCAGGCTGTCCTGGAGGGCGTGGTGGGCGCGGTTGCGCATCCCCTCGTCGGTCGACTCGCGGTGCAGGGCATGGAGGATGGCGCGGGCGAAGTCGAGGTTGCGGACACCCTCGGCGTAGGTCCCGGTCGACCACCAGCTGGTGAGACCCTTACGCAGGTCGTTGGCGAGGGAGAGCCACATCTCCTCGGCCCGGCGCGGGTTGCTCTCGGTGCGGATGTTCCAGAGGCGCTCGGCCTGGAAGACCTCGTCGGTCAAGAGCTCGTAGTAGCGGGCGTTGCGGCCGGGGAGCAGGTCGTCGTCATGGGTGCGGAAGTATTCGAGGGCGTTCGGGATGGTGCGCTCCCCCGTGAAATCGCTGGGCGGATGCTCGATCAGGCGGCGCAGCTCCTGCAGGGCCTCGCCCCGCTCGCGGTCGTGCATCTCGACGAATTCGCGGACCAAGTG
>SZOV01000099.1 GCA_030263375.1 Deltaproteobacteria bacterium PRO3 | reverse complement strand
GACCGCCTTCGCCAGCAGGCCCGCCGGCCCGAGACGCCGGACAGCCAGTGGAACTCCGAAGAGGGCGACGGCCAGGCCACCCCGGTCGGCCGCGCCGCCGACGAGGCCATGCCGGCCGACGAGCGCGCCTACGACCGCGAGCTGGCCGCCCAGCTCGAGGGCGCCATCCAAAAACTGCCCGAGGAGCAGCGCGAGACCTTCCTGCTCAAGGAGCGCGGCGGCCTCACCTTCGAGGAGATCGCCAAGCTGATGGGGGTTTCCATCAACACGGTGAAGAGCCGGATGCGTTACGCGCTCGAGGCGCTGCGTCGCAGCCTGCGTCATAAATCTTTCGTCAAGGAGGCGCTGCAATGAGCGAGAAACCCTCCTGCCAAGAATGCCAATCCTGGATGGAAGACGCCTTTTCCGGCGAGCTGGATCCGGCGCTGCGGCCGCACCTGGAGGCCCACCTCGAGGAATGCGCCGACTGCCGCGCGGTCTGGGCCGACTTCCAGACCCTGCGCCGGGGCATGCAGGTCCTGGCCGAGGCCGAGGGCCCTTCCCTGCGCGCGCAAACCAACATCCTGCGCGCCGCCGAGGCCAAGGCGGAACGGCGCGCCGCGAAGCGCGCCGGCCTGTGGAGCTGGCTGCTGCGGCCCGCGACGGTGGCCTTCGCGACGTTGCTGCTGATCGCGGGCATCGGCTACTTGGGGCGCCAGGAGTTGCAAAAGCGCGAGTTCGAAAATCAAAGAACCCCCGCGATCGTCCCGCAGGATACCTCGATTCAAGCAGCGCCCGCCGACGCCTTGACGGCGCCTGCGAAGCCGCAACCCAAACAGGAATTCGCCCCGGCCAAACCGAAACCCGCCGCGTCCAAACCCGACGCGGCCGCGCCCAAGCCCAGGGAGGCCGACGGAAGGCTGGATACGAAGGCGGGCCCACGCATGAAGGACGGCGGCGCCCCCGCGGGCGAACTGCGCCGGGAATCCCCGCCCCCGCCGCCCGCCCCAACGGCTACCGGAGGAACCGCGGGCGCCGCTTCCGAGGCCGCGCCCGTTCCGCTGAAGTCCCTCGCCCAACCCCCCGCGGAGCCGAAGCCCTCCGACTTGGAGGGCGACGGAGCGGCCGCCCCGCGACCGGCGACGATTCCGGAGGCCCAACGCGGCCTCGGCGGCGCCGCACCGCAGAGCGACACCTCGGAAATCAAAGGCGGGGACAAGGCGAAGAAACAGGAAAAGGCGGCCACGCCGGCGGAGGCCGAAAAAAACCTCCAGCAGGAAAAGGCGAGCGAGCGGCTGCCAGAACGGGATGACGGGGCCCGCTATCAATCCCTCCTCAACGCGGCCAAGGCCAAGATCCGCCGCGCCGACTACGCCGGCGCCCTCGAGGACCTGCTCGCCGCCCAGCGGATCCGCGACACCCGGGAGATCCAAGACCTGATCCTGCTCTGCCGCAGCCACCTGCGCGGGGACGGCTGATCCAGTCCAGGCGCACCTTCGCCGCAAGCTCCAAAAAACTGGGGCCTAATAGGGATTTCTGTTTGGCAAGGAGGGCTTCTTCGTGTATTTCCAAGCCATTCCCTACCCAATTACAGGAGGATTTCATGAAACATTGGCGTTCCGGGCTGACCCTTACCTTGGGTCTTATCTCCGTGGCTCCCTTGCTCCACGCGGCCTTTTCTTCCACCTACACCGCTTCTCCGACGGTGCCGGTTCCCACCGGCTGCTTTCCGGGCCCCGGCGATCTGCAGTCCTGCCTCGACATCGCGGCCGACGACCCGCAGGCCAACATGGTCGTCCTCCAACCGGGGACCTATTCCGACGGTCCTTATAACTATAGCCCGGGCATCGACGACGACGGCGGCGCCTTGGTGATCATGAATGAGGGCGCGACCCTGCCGGTCCTGGACGGCGGTAACGCGGATACCTGCCTGACAATCAGCACCGGCGGCCTTCCCTCGGACCTCGGCGCCGATGTCACGATCAACGGCCTGGTATTTCAGAATTGCGACGCCAGCAGCGACGGCGGCGCTTTGGATGTCAACACCAACCAAGCGGCGATCACCCTCGAAAACAGCAATTTCTTCGACAACAGCACCGTCGACGACGACGGCGGCGCGGCCGTACTGGAGACCGTTTCGGGCGCCATCATCGTCCGCAACAACTTGTTCGAGCGCAATGAGACCGTCGAGGATGGCGGCGCCTTGGAACTGGCCACGGACAGCGGCAACATCGAGGTCCTGGACAGCGTCTTCAACGACAATATCGCGGAAACCAGCGGCGGCGGCCTCAATCTCTCCACCAATACCGGAAACGTCACCCTCCAAGGCAATACCTTTGAAGGAAACACGGGCGGCATCGTCGACACGTCGGACGGAGGCGGCGCCCGAGTCTCCGGCGGAGACGGCAACGTCGTCATCAACGGCAACCTGTTTTCCGGGAATTTCAGCGGCTCCGACGGCGGCGGTCTCGACGTATTCAATAACGATCAGGGCCCCGGATCCATCACCATCGTCAACAATATCTTCGCCGGCAACAGCAACGGAAACAGCCCGACGAGCACCGCCACCTCCGGAGGCGGCCTTTCCGTTTTTGACGTCGGGACCGAGCTCATACTGACCAACAATACGTTCTTCGGCAACACCTCCCAGGCCTCGGACGATGCGGCGGACGGGGGCGGATTCGCGCTCTTTCTCGATAACGGCACGACCGCGAACGTCTTCAACAACATCGTTTTCGGAAATACGGCCGAATCGGACGGCGACGACATCTACTCCAACGAGGACGCCAACCTCGACGGAGGAGGTACCCTCAACCTCTTCAACAACGACTTCGCTAATTTCTACAGCGAAGCCCTGGACAACGGCGGGGCGGGAACGGTCAACCAGGGGAACAATATCGGCGACGATCCCCTATTCGTCAACTCGGCCGCCGGCGACTTCAACCTGACGGAAGGTTCCCCGGCCATCGACACCGGCGATCCCAGCGCCCCGGGGATGCCGGCCACCGATTTCGCCGGCAATCCTCGGCCGGCAATCCCGGGGACCGATCCCGACATGGGCGCCCTGGAGTTCCAGCCGGAACCCACCGCTCCGCCGACTCCCACGCCGACGCCGCCGGTCATTCCGGTGCTGCTGCAGGGCGACGGCTGCTCGCTGCAGGCGAACGCCCTCCCGACGGGAGCGGGCTTGGCTTGGTCCTGGCTCTTGGCGCTGGGCGCCTTGGCCTATCGGCGTAAAATGAAATAACGGAATTAGCGGTCCGACTCGAGGTCGGCATCCGATTCCTTCGCAAGACCCGGCGTCCCCAAGGCGCCGGGTCTTGCATTTTCGGGGAGCGGCAAGATCCAGGGGTCGTGGGAGAAGAACCGCATCGGGGCCTTCGCCAAATCGACCGTCGGGTCGATCAGCGTTTGGAAAGGACGGCCGTTGAGCGAGACCCGGCTGTCCACCGTGATGACAGGGTCGGCGATTCCTTCCTTTTGAAACCTCGCCTTGAGGTGCTGCGCGTACTGGTGGATGAACTGGGGCCGCTGCGTCAGCTTGCGGTATTGAAAACGGTTGATCTCTTGCAAGGGCTCCACCGCGAAACTTCGCCCGGTGGCGGGGTCCGTCACGGTGATCTTCAAGATTCCCTGCTTGTCCCGCAGCTTCATGCGCCAGGAAAACAGATGCCCCTCCTCGGTCCAGTGGACGTCCCCCGCGATCAACCAATGCCGCAGGGGAACGGCGACCTGGACCAAGAGGTAGAGGCCGAGAAAGGCCGCGACGCCGTGGCGCACGGGAAAGGCGAATTTCTTCGGCAAGGCCCCCTTGAATTTAAAGAAGCGGCGCGGCCAGTCCGGCTCGTCGAAGAGCGTCGCGGCGGCGATCATCAGGAAGGGAAAGACCCCGATGGTGAAGAGCACCGAATTGCTCAGGTTGAAGAACAACACCGCCAGGAAGGCCGCCCATCGGGTCTTGCGCCACCACAGTAGGAAGCCGATCGTGAGGTCGTAGGCCAAGCCTCCCCAGCTGAAGAAATAAGGCGCCCACTCCGAGAGCAGCCAGGGCCCCACGACCGGCAGGTCGCCGAGGCGGGAGAGCCAAAAGCGCATCGGGTCGCCCCGCAGCCAATCCCCGTTCAGCTTGGCGATGCCCCCGTAGAAATAGACGATCACCACCTGGGCCTTCAGGATCCACAGGTTCCAATAAGGGACGTAGGCCGGCCTGGGCCGGAATCGCTGGCTCAGCGAGGCCCAACGCTGGGCGTCGACCAGGATCATCCAGAAAGCGATCAGGCTGATGAAGTAGTAATGGTTGTTGTAGTAGGCCTTGTCGAGGAGGAAGGCGTAGGTGAAGGTCGCGAAGAAAAGAAAGGCGAAGAGCCGGTAACAAACCCCCACCATGATGCCCAACCCGGAGAGGGCCATCGTCCAGAACAGGGCCTTGAGGAATTCCGGGCCGACCGGCTTTACGAAAGCGAAGAATTCGTAGGTAAAGTGAAACCTGGGGAGAAGGTAGTCGTGGACGTAGCGGTCGCCCTGCAGAAAATAGACGGCCTGCCAGGTCATGAGGGCGCCGAACAGAATCCGAAAGAAGCCCAGGGAAGCGGCATCCACGGGCTGGAAGAGTTTTTGGGTCAGGCGGCGATAGTATTCCTGCATAGCAGCCGGGACACCCCTCACTTCAGCTCGACCTGCCGCACGGCGATGCCCGCCTCTTGCAGCAGGGCGATGGGCTGCTCGCCCATGGGGTATTGCGAGTTGTACACCACCTCGACGATGCCGCAGTTGATGATCATCTTGGTGCAGATCAGGCAGGGCGAGAAGGTCGTGTAGAGGATGCCGCCCTTGATCGGGACGCCGTGGTAGGCGGCCTGGGTGATGGAATTTTCTTCGGCGTGGCTGCAGTAGCACTCCTCGAGGCCGACGCCGGACTGGCCGAAGCTGTTGCAGCGCGGGCAGCCGCCCTCGTTGCAGTTCTTCACGCCGCGCGGCGTGCCGTTGTAGCCGGTCGAGATGATGCGCCGGTCGCGGACGATGATCGCGGCCACCTTACGTTTGAGGCAGTTGCTGCGCAGCGCGACGACCTTGGCGATGCCCATGAAGTAGGCGTCCCAGGAGGGGCGCGGCGTCTCGGCGGAGAGCTGGCGGATCAGCTCGCGGACCTTGCCGCGCAATTGGTCGAGCGTGGCGTTGTTCTCGAGCTCGGCGTCGGCCAATTTTCCGGTGGCCTCGAGTTGCTGGGTGTTGGGGTCGGCCGATTTGGCCTCGCGGGCCTCGAGGGTCTCGAATTCGGCGAAGGTCTGGGGATCGCCCTCGCGGGCGCGCGACTTGATGCGCTCGAAACGGACCTGCGGCACCGCCGTCACGTGGACCAATTTAAAATTGTGGAGGCGACGCAGCACCTCGACCTCGCGGGGATTGCGAATGGAATCGACGATGTAGTTTTTATCGACGTCGATCTGCTGGAGGGCCCGATCGGCCAGGTAGCCGCCGCCGTAGGTTTGGCGCATCTCGTTGCCCACTTGGATCAGGTTCTCGCGGGTGATCTCGAGCTTACGCCGACGCAGCTCCTCGCGCAGCAGGTCGGAGAGGGAGAGGTAATGGAAGCCGCCTTCCCGCAGGACCTGCGCAACTTCTCCTTTACCCGAGGCGTTTTTTCCGGTTAGACCGATGATCATCGACGGTTCCCTTGGCTGGGCCCACCTTACAGGGTTCGGGCCTTTTCTGTCAAAAACCACTTTTATGAAGCCAAAAATACTCCTCGCCGCCCTCTTCGCCCTGCTGCTCGGCCCCAAGGCCGAGGCCGCGCCGGCCCCCCGCTTTTGGATCGCCGGGGACGGGGTCCTGGTCCTGGCCGGACAGACCATTCGTTTCCGAAGCGAGGGGGGCGAGTACGACGAGGCCGGCCTGCGCCGGATCAACGCCCTGTTCCGCTCCGATTTCAGCGACCCCCAAGAGCGGATGTCGCTGCGCTTTATCGAGGTCCTTGACGCCGTCCAGGATCGCCTGCAGGGCGGCTCCTACAGCCTCAAGTCCGGCTACCGCAGCCCCCGGCTCAACAACTCCCTGCGGAACAAGGGCAAGCTCGCGGCCCAGTCCAGCATGCACATGGAGGCCGCCGCCGGCGACCTGATCCTGGGGGGCGTGGATTCCTCCCAGGTCTTCGACTTCGTGAAGTCCCTCGACTGCTGCGGGATCGGCTACTATCACGGCCGGCACTTTCACCTCGACACGGGCCCCTCGCGCTATTGGGACGAGACGAGCAGCAAGACGGAGGACAAGACCCCGCAGGAAAACGAAAAGATCATCCTGCAGCCGGATTACGACGTCTATCGGCCCGGCGAGGCGATGGAGATGAAGTTCATGCGGGTGACCAATTACCCGATCGGCGTCGACCCCAAGTTGGAAATTATCAAGAAGGACGGCAGCCCCACGGGAAAATCGCTGGCGCTGGAATCCCCCTCCTCTTGTCTGATCGTGGAGGGGCGCAAGCAGGCCCGAAGCCTAAAGGCCAAACTGCCCGAAAAGCTGGACCCGGGCCGTTACGCCCTGCAGATAAAATTCTGTAATCGCTACGACTACGCAAAAATGCCCGAGATCATCCTCTCGCGCGAATTCGAGATCCGGAAGGACGCGCCATGACCCTGTTGCACGCCGTGATCCTCGGCATCGTTCAGGGGCTGGGCGAGTTTTTGCCAATATCCAGTTCCGCGCATCTGGTCATCATGCCGTGGCTGCTGAATTTTCCCGACCCCGGCCTGACCTTCGACGTCGCCCTGCACATCGGGACGCTGGCCGCCCTACTCGGATTTTTCTACAAGGACTGGATCAACCTCACGAAGGCCTGGTTTCGCTCGCTCAAGAAGCGTCCCGCGCAATACGACTTCGAGGAGCGGCTGATTTGGTATTTGATCCTGGCGACGATCCCCGGCGCGGCGATCGGGTATTTGATCGAGGACTACGCCGAGACGATCCTGCGCGGCCCGCTCTTGGTGGGCGTGATGATGGCGGTGATGGGCATCCTGCTCGGAATCGTGGATCGTTTCGGCAAAAAGACCAAGAACCTCGAGAAGGTGACGCTGAAGGACAGCCTGATCGTGGGCGTTTCCCAGGCCCTGGCCTTGGTACCCGGCACCAGTCGTTCGGGCGTGACGATTACGACGGGGATGATCTTGGGCATGGATCGTCCCACGGCGGCGAGATTCTCATTTCTCCTCAGCACCCCCATCACGGCCGGCGCGGCGATCTTGAAGCTAAAGGATCTCTTCCACGCCCATCTCGATCTCAACACGGTGGTGGGCATCGTGGTCAGCGCGGTAGTCGGTTACCTGGCGATCAAGTACATGCTGTATTTTCTGCAGCGTTATTCGTACCGGGTTTACGTGATTTACCGTCTCGCCTTTGCGGCCCTGATCTTTGCTGTGTGGTTCGCTCGCAATTAGGAAGCATCTCCCGCAACGGGATCAATACAGGGATCCACTAGAACACTTATAATGGATAAAATTCTTGGGGCGGGCGGGGAGATGTCCTGGAGGGACCGAGGACTGTCTGAGCCAACCTTAAGGTCTAGGGAAAGGCGAAATGGATGGGGGCGCAGCGAAACTTTAGGAATAGCGCAAGGACACTTATCATGAGGGGGCGAGTTCCGCAGGGCCCGGAAGGACATCTCCCCGCCCGCCCCAAGAATTTTCACCTTAAAGCCTAGTGACCGATGGACTCGACGTCTTGCCAGGTGATTTTAGGCGAGCGAGGTTTGCCTTCGGGGCTGACGGGCGCAAAGGGCGGAATGCCAGTGGTGTAATAGTTCTTAACCGACTTGTAGTTTTCGAGGTTGTTGCGGCGGACTTGGATGTGGTTTTCCAGGGCTTGGGTCTGTTCGATGGCGGTCCAAGTTTGTTGGAGGGTGGCGAAGCCTTGGTCGACGGCGAAGGCGGCGGTGCTGTAATTCCAGCCCCAGGGGTAGTAGCCCCCGTAGAAGTAACCATAGTATTGAGCGCGGGCTTCACCGGCCAGGCCGAGCCCAAGCAAAAAACCAAATAATATCAATAGTTTCTTCACGAAAGCCACCTCCATACCCACTCTATTATCGGTGAAACCCGCCCAAGGTTTCCCCACCCGGAAATAATTCCACCATTCCACCCCTGAAGCAAGCCAAGGATCCCAAATCCAGGCACAATTCCATTGGCAGAAGCACCCGCCGGAATTATGAGGAGGCATGCAAACCGGCCTCGACCGCCTGCTGCGCTTTCACCGCAAGTGGATCCAAGGGAAACGCGTCGCCCTGCTCGCCCACCCCGCCGCGGTGGACAAGCACCTGCGCCACGCCCTCGAGGTCTTGCAAGAAGAGGCCTCCGCGCGGGTCGTCGCCCTCTTCGGCCCCGAACACGGCATCCACGGCCAGGCCCAGGACATGGAATCGGTGGTCGGTTCCACGTATCGCGGCATTCCCGTCTACAGCCTCTACGGACACGACGAGGCCAGCCTCAAGCCGACGCGCGAATCGCTGAAGGACGTCGAGGTCCTGATCTGCGACCTGCAGGACGTCGGCGCGCGCTACTACACCTTCATCTACACCATCGCCTTCTGCATGGAGGTCGCCAAGGAAACGGGCACGAAGGTCGTCGTCCTGGACCGGCCGAATCCGATCAACGGCCATCAAGTCGAGGGCAACCTCGTCGCGCCGGGTTTTCGCAGCTTTGTCGGCTGGTTTCCGCTCGCCGCGCGCCACGGGATGACGGTAGGGGAACTGGCCCAGATGTTCCGCCATGAATTCGATCTCAAGTGCGACCTGGAGGTCGTGACGATGAAGGGCTGGCACCGGCGCCGCTGCATGGATGAATTGGACACGCCCTGGGTCCTGCCCAGCCCCAACATGCCGACCGTCGACACCGCGGTCGTCTATCCGGGGATGTGCTTGGTCGAGGGTACCGAGCTAAGCGAAGGACGCGGGACGACGCGGCCCTTCGAGTTCTTCGGCGCGCCCTACGTCGATCCCGAGGCCCTGGTGAGGCGTCTGCGCGAGTTCCGCCTGCCCGGCGTGCGCTTCCGCCCGATCTACTTCAAGCCCGGCTTCCAGAAGCACGCCGGACAAACCTGCGGCGGCGCCCAGCTGCACGTCACCCGGCGCAAGGCCTTCAAGTCCCTGCTCACCGGCGTGGCGGCGCTCAAGGCCGTGCACGACCTCTATCCCCAGGAGTTTCAGTTCCGCCACCGCGCCTACGAGTTCGTCGACAAGATCCCGGCGATCGACCTCTTGGCCGGCAACGCGAAGCTGCGGACCCAGCTGGAAAAGGGCGCCTCGCTCCAAGAGATCGAAGGCTCTTGGGAAGACGAGCGCCAGGCCTTCCTGGAGACGCGGAAAAAATATCTCTTGTATACCTAGTGCGCGGCCCGGCAGGTCTCGCAGGGGCAGATTTGCCGCAGGAATTCGTAGGAGTAGATCCCCGTCTCGTGCCGGTCGGTGAAGGTGAACTGGAGGGCGTACCAGCCGACGGGCTGGGCCTTGAGGATGTCGATCTTTTGGCCCCCGAGGGCGGAGAGTGGCAAAAGGCCGGTGGCGACGCGCTCCGGGACCTCCTTGCAGACGGCGCAGGGACAGGCGCGGCGCAGAAAATCGGAAGGAAAGACGCTGGTATGGCCGTCTTGCCACTCGATTTGAATGCCTTGGTTGACGCGGTTGATGGCTTTGGGCTGCATGGCGATCCTCGGTGGGCTCCCTAGCCCGGAGCGGGCGCGATGTCAAAGCCCCCGCGAGGCGAAGGGTCCAAAACTCGCAACTTTAACCTAAAGAAGCAGAAAAAAATACCATTCCCCGGGGCACGATTGGAATCTGGAAGGATTCACCATGAGTGCACCCTTGGGGCCAACCCGGCCGCCGAACCCTCGAGGCCTTGCCGCTACCGTCGAAGACTCCCCTCGGCTCGAACCCGAGAACCCCCGACTTGACCCCAAAGCTTGGGCCGAGCGAGACCGCCGCGACGCCTACCGTCCGGCCGAACGTCGCACCGACTTCAAACAGGACCGCCCCGTCTCCATCCTGGCCCAGCAGCGACCGCCGAGCGCGGCGATGCCGGTGCGGACCCAGGTGGAAATCGCCTCCGGCCTCAGCCTACCTTTCACCCTCCGGGAAAGCCCCGACGCGCCGACCCGGGTCCTCGCGGTCCTGGCGCACCTCGAGCGCAACCTCCAGCCTTCGCACTATGACCACACCCGGCGCATCGATCTCGAGGCCGGCCTCGTCCGCTGCGACTGCTCGCAATTGGTCAGCGAAATTCTCGAGGAGGCCGCGCCCGCCGCCGCCCTCCAGGCGCGCGGCCTGGCGGCGCAGATTTTTGCCGGCATCCGAAGGGTCGATCCGGTCCGGCCCAGCGAGGGCTGGCAGCGGATCCTGCGCATCGCCGATATCAGGCCCGGCGACGTGATCGCCTGGCCGACGCCTCCGGGGCTGCCCTCCCGCGTCAGCGGCCACGTCGTCATCGCCATAGGCCCGCCGGAGGCCTACCGCAACGGCTACCTGGTGCGCATCGCCGACTCCACCTCCCTGCCGCATGGCGAGGACACGCGCGCGGGGGGCTCGGGCTTCGGCTTGGGCACGATGTATTTCGAGGTGGATCCGGCCACCGGCGAAGGCATTGGCTACGGCTGGACCGGCCGTTATTCCACCAACTACGTCCTGCGCACCCCGATCGCGGTCGGAAGGCCGCGCGGCGAGAGAGGAACCCGACCATGAGCGAGATCACCCTCGGCACCCTACGGATCGTCGACAACGGCGACGGCGTCTTTCGAAACCGCGCCCCAGCCGCCACCGCGAGGCTGCGCCCCGGCATCCGCCGCGAGGCGGACCGCATCCTGGACGCCGAGGGCCGCGAGCTACGCCCCGACGCCGCAGAGGTGCGGGCGCTTTTGGCCACGTTGGGCCTCACCAGCCTCCAAGGACTGCGTCTCTCTCCCGCCGGGCAATACCTTGCCTCCGTATCCGAGGCCGAGCGCCTCGCCCGCGAGGGCAGGACGCCCGAGGCCCGGCGGAATCTCGAGGCCGCGCGCGAGTGGGCGCGCCAGGCCGGTCTGACCTTCAACGAGACGCGGGCGGAACAGATCCTGATGCGAAGCGCCGTCGCCGAGTTGGGGCAATTGGAGGCGGAGGCCCGCGCGGCGGCCGAGGCCGGAAATTTAGTCGCTCTCGAGGACGCCCGCCAAGCCGCCCGCGACGTGCTGGGCCGCATCGGAACTCCCTTGGAGCAGTGGGAGAGCTCCGGCCTGCCCTTCCCTCCTTCCCGCGCCCAGGCCCTGGAGATCCGGGCCCTGCGCCAGGCCCGTCCCGCCCTGCTGCAACGGGCGACGAGCCTGGCCGAGTCGGGCGCGGTTGCGCGGCTTCAGGAGACGCTGGCGCGCCTGCGCGACACTTATTCTCGAGCCGGCGACCCACTGACGGAGGAAACCGCCGCGCAACTGCAAGCCCTGGAGCGGCGCGCCCACGCGCAGGCCCTGCCGGATTACTTCCGCAGGGCCGAGGAGGCTGCGACGCAGGGGCGGGTCGAGGAATATCGACGCCTCGCCGCGCAGGTGCGCGACACGGCTCGCCTGTCCGGAACTCCCTTCCCCCGCGATTCCGAGACTCGCCTGCAGGCCCTCGAAAGCCGAGCCTTCGCCGCCTCGGCCAACCGCCTACTGGACCAGCTCGAGCCGAGAATCGCGCGCGCCCGGCGACGCGAGGAAGAAATCGACATGGACGAAGTGCGGATAACGCTGCAAAGCTCTCGAGAGCACGCGACGCTCTCCGGCAACCCCTGGAGCGCGGACCAGGCGTCCCGCGCCGAGCGGCTGCGCGCCCAGGCCTTCGAGGCCAACCTCGCCTATCGGTTTCGCCAGGCCCGCGAGGCCGCCGCCCAGGGCAAGGTGG
>SZOV01000098.1 GCA_030263375.1 Deltaproteobacteria bacterium PRO3 | reverse complement strand
ACCTCGCGGCCGCGAGGGCCTTGTCGTAGTCCGGGTGGTGGGTCACCTCGGGGACGATCTCGGCGTGCTTGACGACGCCGTCCTTGCCGACGACGAAGATCGCCCGGGCCAGGAGGCGGAGCTCCTTGATGAGGACGCCGTAGGCGGTGCCGAACGAGGCGTCGCGGTGGTCGCTCAGGGTGAGCGCCTTCTCGATGCCGGCGACCGAGCAGAACCGCTTGTTCGCGAACGGCAGGTCCATGCTGACGTTCAGGACGGCGACGTCGTCGCCGATCCTGGCCGCCTCGTCGTTGAACCGGCGCAGCTGCGCGTCGCAGATCGGGGTGTCGAGCGACGGCGTGACGCTGATGACGAGCGTCTTGCCCGCGAAGTCCGCGAGCGTCTTGGCGCCGAGGCCGTTGTCGAGGACCGTGAAGTCGGGGGCCCGGTCGCCGGCCTCGACCTCCGGGCCGACGAGCGTCAGCGGGCCGCCGAGGTACGTGATGACGCCGGTTCTCTCCATGGGCTCTCCTTTCATCCTTGCGCGGGCTTCGCGAGCTCCTCCTTCAGGAGCATCGCGCCGCCCTTGGTGAGGTCGTCCCGGGTCAGCTCTCCCTTGGCGAGGCGGGCGAGGAGCGCGCGCTGCGCCCGGTACTCCCTGTTCTCGACGCCGGCCTTCCCCTGCAGGAGCCGCCAGGCCTTCCGCCGCTCCACGCAGAGGAGGACCATCTGCCGCGAGAGGGCGTAGTAGCCCGGCTGCCCGTCGCCGTCCTCGGCCTTGACGAAGACCCCGAAGTCCGGGACGAAGACGGGGCTCTTCGGGTCGAAGACCCTCCGCTTGACGACGTCGTCCTGGGTGAGGAGGACGAGGACGTCCTCCAGCGCGATCATCCCCGACGCCTTCTCCGGCGTCGTCCTCCGCACGTGCTGGCGGAACCGCGCCTCGGTGACGGCGTAGTGGGCGACCGTGTACCGGACCTTCTCGCCCGTCGACTTCAGGGTCGTCTCCCACCAGTCCTTGTCGAACGCGGGGTTCCCCTTGACCTCGATCGCCTCGCGGTAGGTCTCGCCCTTGCCCGGGTTGTACGTGAACTCCGGGATCATCCGGCAGTCCCGGGCCCGCTGCGACTGGAGCGTGGAGACGTCGTCGCCGACGCCGTGCTCGGGCTGGCAGGGGGTGAAGCTCTGGACGAACGCGGTCCCGCGGTACTCCAGGGCGTCGAGGAGCGCCTTGTAGAGCTTCGGCGCGTTGGCCATCGAGACCTGGGCCACGAAGGGAGAGCCGTGCCCGGCGCAGAAGATCTCGGCGAGGCCCTTCTTCTCGGTCAGCTTGCCCTGCGTGGCGGCACCGATCTGGTTCATGTCGAAGCCGCCGGTGATGACCGAGGAGTCGGAGTTCTGACCGCCGGTGTTCGAGTAGACCTGCGTGTCGAGCATCAGAGACTTCACGTTCGGCCGGTTCTGAAGGACCACCTTCGAGACGTTCTGGAAGCCGATGTCGCCCATCCCGCCGTCGCCGCCGATCGCCCAGGCCTTCGGCAGCTCGGCCACCTCGAGGTCGGTCATCAGCGCGTCGGTCAGGTGGGCCAGGTCGAAGTACTCCGCCGCCGTCAGGACCTCCCCGTCCCGGTCGAGGAGGCCGTCGGCCAGCCTCTCGGGGATGACGGAGCGGCGGGCGTGGTCCATCAGGAACGCCTCCCCGAAGAGCCAGGCGACGGTGACGCCGTCCTGGAAGAGGGAGTTCATCCAGGGGTAGGGGTGCGGGTTGTTCGGGGGCGTCGAGCCGAAGACGGTGTTGCAGCCGGTGTGCGCCCCCATCGCCATCACCGACATCCCGTTCGCCAGCCGGCCGTCGATCGCCTGCAGGCCGCGGTGGTTGAAGGCCTCCTGCCGGAGGACCGCCCGCAGCGCGCCGACGACCTCCTCGTCGGGGATCGGCCCGCGGGCGGCGATCCGGGAGTCGGTGTCCTCGTCGCTCTCCCCGCCGAGGCCCATCAGGAAGTGAGCGACGGCCCGGACGAAGCGGGCGTGCCCCTCGGGGCTCCGCGCCTTCAGGGCCGTCAGGCGGCCGACGCCCTCCCCGTCCAGCCGCGCGGCCTTGGCCGCGAGCCGCTCGGCCTTCGCGTGGAAGATCGGCCGCATGTACGCCTCGGTCACCGAGGCGACCGCGCGCAGGACGGTCTTCTCGCCGCACCCGGCGCACGCGCCGTCGCCCGCGACGAGGGCGTCGTAGCTCGAGCGGACCATCAGGTGGTTCCTCAGCGCGGCCTCGCGCGAGGACTGGGGCTTCTCCGGGTCGTAGAGGCCGAGGTACTTCCTCGGCGTGTCGGAGAGGAGGTTGAGGAAGCCCATCGCCGTGGCGTGCCTGGCGTTCAGCTCCTCGGTCTCCTCCACCATCTTCAGCGCCTGGTGGTCGCCGCACTCGGTGACGCACTCGCCGCACCCCTTGCAGAGGTCCGAGACGAAGATCGAGAAGACGCCGCCCGCGCCCGGGGACTTCCGCTCCAGGTTCGCGAAGATCGCGTTGACCTTGGCGTAGGCGAGCGGGAGCGTGTCGACGATGGCGCAGAGCTGCTGCTTGCTCTCCGCGGAGACGACGCCGATCGGCTCGACAGCGGCGCGGACGAGGTCGCGGACGGGGGTGGCGGCCTTCGCCTGCTGCGCGGCCACCATCCCGGCGCGGACCGACCGTTCGACGTCCGGGAGGCTCGCGAGGAGGCGCGCGCGGTCCATCGGGTCCGTGACGTAGCCGCGGACGGCGGTCGTCAGGACGGTCATCAGGTCCTGCGCGGTGTTCGGCAGGGCCGTGTCGGGGCAGGACGAGATGCACTCCATGCACTGGGTGCAGTTCTCGGCGACGAAGGGCTGCTTGGCGCGGCCGCTGTTGAAGTGCAGGGCCCGCGCGATCGACTCCTTGCCCGTACCGGACTCGCCGAAGATCCAGACCGAGATCTTCGAATCGGTGATCTTGTCGACCAGCGAGAGCACCTCGACCATTTTGGGCGAGCGTCCCACGATCTCGGAGTACTCGTACTTCAGCTTCAGCCGGCTCTCGGCCAGCTCCATCTGCATGCGGTGCAACTGGTCGCTCTGTTCCTCGACCTGATCGGTCAGGTGGGCGTTGGCCTTTTTCAGCTCCTCGATCATCTGCGCCTTCTGCAGGGCGAGGGCCGCCTGGTCCGCGAAGGCGCGCAGGGCCTGAAGCTGCTCCTCGCCGAACAGGCCCGCCTCGAAGCGGTGGTCGAGGTAGAAGACGCCCAGCACGCCGCGGCGCCCGTTGATCGGCAGGGCCAGGATGGATTTGAGTTCGTGCAGCTGCACGCTCTTCGCCTGGCTGAAGCGCGGGTCCTGCAGGGCGTTGTCGGTGACGACCGGCTGTCCCTTTTCCATCGCCTCGCGGATCGCCGAGAGGCTGAAGGCGAATTCCTTCGACTCCAGGGCCTCCTTGCCGACGTTGCGGGCCACCACGACGCTAAAGCCGGGGATGGGGCCTTCCGCCTCTTCGCTACGCAGGACCAAAAACCCGTTCTCGGCGCCGGAGAGGCGCATCGCGGCGTCCATCAGGTGCTTCAAGACGCGGTCCATGTCGTCTTCCATCAAGAGTTCGCGGCTGATCGTGGCCAGGCTTTCGAGTATCTGCATGGGAGTCCTCTCTTTCGTGGGGGCAGGAGAATTTTCCAAAACTTTGTTTTCGATCCAGCGCCGCCAGTCGTGGCGGTCGACGAAGCTGAGCTGGAGCGCGACGGGGAGCTTTTCGTGAAGCCGTCTCAGCAGGTCGCGAATCAAATCGGCCTCGCGGCCCTCGCCCTCGAGGCGTTGCAGCTGCGCCTCCAGGTCCCAGGGACCCGCCTCGGCCGGCGCGGCCCGGCCCTCGCGGATCCAGCGGCCGTAGGCCTCCGCGCCCGGCAAGGCGGCGACCGCGGACCGGGCCCGGGGCGCCAGGGCGCGCAGCTCGGAGAGCAGGGCCTCCGCGCGGGAAAGGCGCCCGACTGCGAACTCCGCCCGCGCGAATTGGGCGAGGTGCTCGGCCAGGTCCTCGAGGTTGCCGCAGGCGTGCAGGATCTCATGGGCGCGGGCGAAATGCTCCAAGGCGGCGGCCAGTTCGCCGCGCCGCCGCTCGAGGACCGCGCGGTTGTTCCAGACGCGGGCGAGAAACAGGTCGTCGCGATGCGCCTCAGCCAGGGCCTCGGCGCGGCGGTAGGCCTCCGTCGCGCGGTCCGGGTCGTCGCGACGCAGGGCCAGGTTGCCCTCCTCGAGCCAGGTCGCAAATTCCCCCGCGTGATGCCCGGCCTCGCGGTACAAGGCCTTCGCCTCCTCCAACAAGGCGTCCGAGCGCGCGGCCTCGCCCTCCTCCGCCAAGGCCGCCGCGAGGTTGCGACAGAGCTCGGCGCGGCGGCGACCCCGCGCGGCGGGCAGGGACAGGCCCGTCTCGAAGTGGCGCTTCGCGGCCTCCCGCCGGCCCGCCTCCCACTCGTAGTTTCCCAACAGCGCGTGGGCGCGGACGCGGTACTGTTGGACCTCGCGGTCCGCCGAGTCGCCGGCGGCCTCGAGGGCCTGGGCGAAGCGGCGCGCCGCCTCCTCGCGGCGGCCGAGGTTGAGACAGGCGATGCCGGAGACGATGCCGTATTTCACCGCCTTCAGGTCGGCGGGCTCGTCGGGCGCCGCCAAGCGAAAGACCTCCTCCGCGGAGGCCAGGGCCTCGGCGTAGCGGTCGAGCGCGGTCAGCCAATTGGTCTTGGCCCGCAGCAGTCGGGAGAGCTCGGCGGGATCTTCCAGATGGGCCCGCGCCCGCTCGGCCAATTCCAGCGCCTCCTCCGTCCTTCCCGACCGTGCCAGGGCCTCGGTGGCCGGGAGCGCGAGCCGGGCGATCTCGCCCCCATCTTCCAGGGCGAGCGCGTGGCGCAGGCGCTGCGGGTCGTGGGGCGCGTCGGGCGGAAGGGCCTGGAGCCACCGCCTGTGGAGCTCGCGAAGCCCCTCGGGCGGAAGGCCTCGCAAGAGGGCTGGCTCCAAGGCGGGGATCGCCAGGCGGTATTTTCCGTCGCCGGCCTCGAATTTTAAAAATTCCCGCCCGCATAAAGACGCCAAGCGCGCCTCGAGCCCGGGCAGCTGCGGACAGACCGCGGCGAGGACTTCGGCGCTCGAGGGCTCATGGGCCGCGGCGAGGGACGCGAGCAAGGAACGATCTTCCGCCGCGAGCCCCGCTAGCCGCTCCGCCAGGATGCCCTCGAAGGATTCCAGCCCGGCGATCTCCTCCTTCCAGGCCCGGGAGAAATGCCGCCGCTCGTCCGCGCGCCGCTCGCGGAGCAGGCGCAGGATCTCCAGCAGCATGCGCGGATTGCCGGAACTCTGCCGGAACAGGTCCGCCGCGATCTCCCGCGCCGCGGTCTCGCCCAAGGCCTCGCGAACCAGCTCGCGCGTCGCGGCGGCGTCGAGGTTTTGCAGCGTAACCGCCTCGCCGCCCAGCAGGCGCGGCAGGTCTTCCAAAAGCCGGCGGGCCTCTTCGCCGAGGCGGTCGTCGTTCCATTCGAAGACGGCCAGGCGTCCCGGCGCGATCCCCTCCCGCTTCAGGCGCAGCAGCTGCGAGAGCTCGGCGAAGGCGACGCGATCCAAATTGCGGAAGAAAAAGGCCTGCGGCCCCTCGGTCCCGGGGGCCGCAAGCTCGCGGAGCCCCGCGCCGAAACGCGCGGCCTCGATTTCCCGGACCGCGAGGCCCTGCACCGCGCAACGGATCGCCGCCTCGCGTAGGAAGCGGGACTTGCCGACGCCGCCGATGCCATGCAGCCAGAGGGTGACGGGCCGAACCTTGACCTCGGCCAGCACGCGGTCCAAGGCGGCGAAGGCGCCCTCGGCGCCGAACATCTTCGCGGAGTGGTATTCCGCGCTCGCTGGCGCCTCGGCCGCCCCCCCCGCATGACGCAGGGCCTCGAGGGCCTCCCGCGCCGAGCCGAGCCTCTCCTTCGGATCGAGTCGGATCATGCGGTCGAGGGCCCGCGCCTGCACCGCGAAGCGCGGCTCCAAACTCGGTGCTACCTCCAGCAGCGGGGCGGCGGGGGCGCGCAGTATCTCCTGCAGGCTGCGGCTCGTCGCCCGCGGGTGACGTCCGGCGAGCGCCTCATAGAAAAGCGTGCCCAGGGAGAACAAATCGCTGGAGGGAAAATTTTTACCCTGCAATCGCTCCGGCGCTAGGTAAGGCAAGGTGCCCGCGGTGAATCTGCCGGCCTTGCCGAACTCCCCCGCCAAGCCGAAGTCCAACAGCTTCAGGCGCCCCGCCGCCGTAACCAGGACGTTGCGCGGCGAGATGTCGCCGTGCGAGATGTTTTGGGCGTGCAGGGCTTGCAAGGCCTCGAGGGCCTCCTTAAGCCAGGCGATGACCCTCGCCGGCTCCGCTTCGCGCGCGGCCTCCAGCAGGCCGCGGCCTTCGACGTACTCCATCCAAAAGCAGGGCCCGCGGTCCGTCCCGAAGAGGGCACGGCTGTTGGCGGCGTAGCCGTAGATGCCGGCGATGGCGGGGTGCCGCAGCTGGACCAAGAGCTGCGCCTCGCCTTCGAAGAGCGCCACCTGTTCCGGCTGAACCTGGGTGAGCAGCTTGAGCGCCACCCGCTCCCCGCCTGGGCTCTCGGCCAAGTACACCTCGCCCATCCCGCCTTCGCCCAAGCGCCGGAGGATTTTTGGCAAGTCTTTGAGGAAGTCCGCCGCGACCGTCACTGGGAAATTCTAACACAGGCTGTAACGAGCGCGAGCTCATTTGCATGCAAGTTGTAAAAACTCCTGTCACAACTTGAGAAAATTTATCGGAGATTACTGCACATACTTCTTATAATATCTTTTAATTTCAAATGGTTAATAGTTGGCATCATGCTTGCTTTCTATTCGATTGTCTCGCGAGAGACAGGAAGGATTCGGAACCATGAGCCTACTCCCCCTAGCCCACTCCAAGCCCCCGCCGGCCCAAAACCTCGCGGGGGAAAGCGGGGGGACCGCGAGCCCCAGCGCAGCGTCTCCCCAGGCGCCGGAAGGCCAGAGCCCGAACTCCTTTTTGACGGGACTCAGCTGCCTGCAACCCGTGAACGAGATCTGCCTCTCCGGCCTGCTGCGGCTCTGGCAGGACCCGCCCGCGAGCCAGGCGCCCGACTCGGAGGAAGAGGCGGCCACGGACCTGCATGGGCTGGGCAGGATGTTTTTGCAACACTCCCTCGGTGCCGAATTCGGGGACCTGCTCTACGAGGGGATCTCCCGCTACTTCGAGGCGGACGAGCCGCGCGCCGCTAGACCCCCCGAAGTCGAGTGCGAGGTGCGCAAGGAACCCGCGGGAGAGCTGCGCGTCGAGTGCGAGGCGCGACCAAGATTTTCTGAATAACGACCCGGCGGCACACCGGATCCAGAGGAGGAGGCCCTGCCGAAGGGTGGGGCCTCCTCCGAAAATTTCGAGCCCCTTCCGTTAAGGAAGAACCCTGACCCCGGCACCCCTAGCCGGGGTCTTTTTATTTCCGAAGGGTTGGACTCCTCGCCGGGCGAGCCGAGCCTTAGCCCAAGAGTTTGGAGACTCTTTCACTCAGCGATTTGCAATTTTCTGAAATACGGAGAAGCCTTCTTTCCCTCGTTTCGCGAGAAAAAGTATCCTATTTGATCCCTGATTTTTTTAGGCCTGCCGACTTGCTTTTTAATAAATTAAAAAAATCTCCATGTTTTTTGCCCTTTTCCCCCACTGCTCCGCCAGTCCGCCTGCTGAGGTCGATCCAATCGCTCCCGCTTGGCACAGCCGTTGCTTTATCTCCCGGCGCAGGAAGCGCATTCGAAAACAATTCCTGGGAGGTATTTCATGCTTTCAAAATTAGCTTCATGTATCCCGCATTTCTTTTCACCGCCGGCCTCGGAGCGCAGCGATGCTTCGCCGCAGCCGACCGGTAGCGCCACCGACGCGCCGACTAAGGACGTCCGGCCCTCGGCCCAGAAACTCATGCAACGCTGCATGGGTGATGAACGGGAGAATTTACGGAAGCGCGCGACGATGTTTGTGGACGCTATCGAGATGCACGAGACCTCCAACAACAAAGCTGAGGTCCAGGAGTTGCAAAAGGCACTAGGAGAGGTCAATAAAGACCTGGCCGAGCTGAACAAGACCTGCCAGGAAGTGGCGAAGGATTTGGCCTCCAATCCCGATCTCCCGCCGGCCCCGCCTCCGCAAGCCGGCGAGGAGGCGAAACAAACTGAGGAAGCCCCGAAGACCAAACCGAAAACCGAGCGCAAGGCCAAACGCAAAGCCAAGGGAACCCCAGACACCCCGAAAAACACCTCGCCCAACGGGGAGCCATTGCGCAACAGCCATGGGGAAGTGCTCATCCTTCACGAAATCAAAATTTTGAACCCCCTGAATCGCGAGATATTGATTGAATCCTTGGAGCGCTATAGGAAGGGCGACAAAATCGACCTCAAGCACTTGAAGCAAGGGATCCAAATAGAGACCCTTCGAGCCCTCCCTCAAGCTTTAGAATTGCCCAAGGCGGAAGCTCAACAAAAGGCGCCCAAGAAATAAGCCTTGGGGTTAGATCCCGTTCTTACTTAGCACGAAGGCTTTCCAACGAATATTTCGTGAGCCCTAGATCCCGGCGCTTCTGCCGGGGTCTTTTTTTTTATCGATTTCGTTTCAAAGGATGCGAAGACGGCTCCGCCGCGGATGAGGCTAATGAAGGGTCTTCCCCGGCTCCTCCGGAACGGCTCCCTCAAATCCGCTCAGGGCGCGGACCAGGACGCGGCGCTGCGCCGCGGGAAAGTCGGGGCGCTCCAGCCATTCCCTCACCATGCCTTGGCTCGGCCGGTGGCCGCTTCGGGCCAACCAAAACAGGGTTTGGTAGAAGATCGGATCGCCTTCGGGAAAGGCAATTGGCCGATCGGCCGTCCGCCAGACGAAGGCCTGCAGGCCCTCCGGCTTGAGGCCGAGGGTGGTCCGCACCTTGTCGTGCGCGATCCGCAGCCAGGCCGAGGCGTCGAGCTTAAGCAGGAGTTGGGCGGCCCGGCGATGCACCCGCGGGGCGAGCGGCACGGCGCTCTCTTGGCTCGCCAGTAATATCTCTCTAACTTCCTCAGCGAGGGCCTTGCGCCCCGCGGTGTCGCGCGGCAGGAGGCTCGCCCCTTCCACGAGATGGATGCGCGCCCAGAGCCGGTAAGCCTCCGGCAGGGAGGCGATCTCCTCCCGGGCGTACTCGAATCCGTCCTCGCAAAATCCCAGCAAAGTGGCGAGCCGCGCCGCCCGCTGCGTCTCGCCTTGGCGCACGGCGCGGCGCAAGGTCTCGAAGATGCGGGGGCGGTTCTCGGGGATCTTCCCGAAGCCCAGGCGCGCCGCCCGCTCCAGCGCCCATTCGGCGTAGCGATCCGCTGCGCGCTCGGGCGCGATCAGGACGTCGCCGGCGATCGCCTGCCGGGCTGCCTCGTACAATTCCTCGCCGGCGACGCGGTCTCCGGCCTCGACGAACATCCCCGCCGTGCGAAGCAGGGCCTCGAAGCGGGAAAGCCCCTCGCGGGGGAATTCATGGCGGAGGAGCAGCTCCCGGACCTCCTTCAAGAGGCGTTTCGCGTCGGGCGTCCAGGCACCCTGCTTCCCCCGATATAAGGAGGCGAGCTCCAGCGAGACCGATACGCGGTCCCCGATCAGGAGACGCTCGGAATGCAGCAGGGCCTCGGCGTCTTCCATCCGCTCCGCCCGGCCCAATTCCACAAGGACCGCGGCCAGGGCCTTGGAGCGAAAGTTGGGGTCCCGAAATTCCGTCGCGACAATCGCCCGCGCCTCGTGGAACTTCCGCGCCCCGGCCAGCAGCGAGACCGCCTCGACCATTTGCGAAGCAAAGGCCGTCGCATCCGGGATGTGCGCCTTCAAGTAAGAGCGCATCTCCAAGGCGACCTCGCAGGCATCGTCGCGGTAGTCGGGCCCCGCGGCGAGCAGCGCCTTGCCCAGGCGGTGCAGCCAATAAACCGGATAATTTTTCTCGCGCAGCTTCGCCCCCCGATGGATCTCCCCCTTGGCCTCCAGGAAAATGGCGCGAGCCACGGTTTGATGCTCGAAGCCCTCGCGCGCCCAGCGACTCGCCAGCTCGCTCACCGCGAAGGCGCGATGCCCCGTCGCGAGCTCGTCGATCAGGTCCCGAGCCAGGGCCAGCTCGCCCTCGGCGGCCGCCTGAATCGCCAAGGATTCGGCGTTCGAGGATTGCCCTGCCTCGATCTGGCGCCGGGCGGTGCGCAGTGCGCTCTTCAAGGTATCCGCGGCGTCGGGGTCCCGGGCGCGCCTCTGCTTCGCCCATAAATCGCCCAGCAGGTGGGGCCGGCTGTGCGGGCTGGTCCGATCGATGCGACGCCGCGCCTCGGCGAAGACCCGCTGCGCGTCCTGCAAATAACTCAGGTCGGCCATGGCCTCCCCGACCTTGCCGAGGCAGTCGGCCGCTTGTTGGTCGAATTCCAGGCGCCGGGCCAGCTCCAGCGCCTTCTCCAAGACCAGATAGGCGTTGTCTTTGAGGCCGGCGGCCTCCAGCTTTCGCGAGAAGCGAAGCAGAAAATAGACTTCGTCGCGGGGCTGGCTGTGTCTCGGCAGGGACCGAAGTCCCCGCAGGGCGGCGGCGACGGAAGGCAGATGGCTCGGCTCGGGCCTGCGCGGCGGACGTCCGGAGGCGGCATCGCGGATCCCGCTCATCGCCCAAAGCATGCCGCTGTCCGCGACCGACGGCGACGCCAATGAAATCCGAGCAGGCGCCGCGCCGAGGAGGACCGGCGCGGGCGGGCGGAACAAGGGCGGACCGCCCTGGGCGACGCGCTCCGCCAGCGCGTCGAGGCCCCTTTCCCAGCGATGGAAGCCCTCTCCGAAGGCGCGGCGGGTCAAGCGACCCGCCACGTGAAATTGCAGCAGCGTCGCCAGCGAGTCGGTCAGCGTCGTCGCGCCGTCCTGGCGCGGGCGCAGGCCGAGGCGCTCTTCCAGCGAGTGACCGAGCAGGATGCCGGAGAACATGCCTCCTTGTTGAAACAAGAATTGTAGGGGCGAACCTTGTGTTCGCCCTCCCCATCCATGCCATGGGGCGAACACAAGGTTCGCCCCTACGGGGCCCGCCAGACGGCGGTACACCGCTTGACTTGCCCACCCCGCCAGCTTCAATCCCCCCAAGACCAAATAGCTGGAAGCCAGCTCGCGCCGGAATGATTCGGCGTCCCAAGCTTGCGGGCGCCCCAAGGCCGCGCCAGTCGCCTTTCCGCTCAGCGTGAAGACCGGCGCCTCCAAGGCGAAGCCGGAGACGGCCGCCAAGGCACGCGCGCCGAAACCGCGAGTCAGGGGGTTGGCCGCGGACGAGGCCAGGAGGCGGCTCAAGGCCCCGGCGCGCGTCAGGCGGTAGACGGATCCGGCCAAGGCCATCGCCGTCAAGGCGGCGGGGTCACAGGCCTCGCGGGAAAATCGCTGCATGAGGGATTCGACGCGCATCCCGACCGGACCGCGCCCTTGCAAGAACGCGAGCCTTTCGCGGGCGCGGCGCGCCAAGTCCGGTTGCGACGCCGCGGCGGCCTCGGCGAGATAGGCGTAGAGCTCCGCCGCGCGTTCCGGCGCCTCGGCCCGCTCCTGCTTCCCGGCGAAGGACCACAGGGCCTCGTAAAACAGGATTTCGTCAGGTTCTTGAAGGATGGCCCGCCACTCGTCGCGGCTCGAGGGCGGCATGGCCTGCGGGGCCAGGCGCTCCCACAGGGCGAGGCGCCCCGGGGGCACGGGGCCCGCTGAGGCGGAAAACGGGGCATGGGAAGGCGCGGAGGCATCCACCCCCGGCCGGTCGACACGACGCATCGCGGTTCACACAATATCTCCCCGTAAGGTCAGCCCCCTGACCGCCGGCATCGAGAAAAAAACTTGGTAATCGGCACCTAGGGGTTCGGTCTATCCCCGGGAAAGTTGCGCTCGGGAAATTTTTGGAATGTAAAAGTTCATGACATCTAGAGAGTGGAAGGGGTCCTGCTGGAGCCAATCGAGGTAACGCAAGTAGGTCTCGAGAATCGTTAGTTTTATTCGTCTGG